>JAOUEU010000029.1 GCA_029858555.1 Candidatus Zixiibacteriota bacterium | reverse complement strand
CGCGATATCATCAACGAGAGGAGATTGGCGGTCGGCGAAGTTGTCGACCTTGCCACCCAGGCTGGTGAAGGGCTGGCAAAGGCTCATGATTCCGGCATAATCCACAGAGATATAAAGCCATCCAATATTATCGTCGATGGTGACGGACGATTGAAGATTCTGGATTTCGGTCTGGCGTCCGTGAGCAGCACGGAAGAACTGACGGCGAGCGGCTACGCTCTGGGAACGGTGGGCTACATCTCTCCCGAGCAGATACGCGGCGAAAAGGCTGACGAGCGCAGCGACATTTTCTCGTTCGGGGTGGTGCTCTACCAGATGCTTACCGGCCGGCAGCCGTTTCGGAGGGATACCGACGTGGCGACGATGAACGCTGTGTTGACCGACAGCCAGGAGCCTGTCAGTCGCTCCAGGGGTGATGTTCCTGCGGAGTTGCAGCGAGTTGTGGACAAGTCGCTGGAAAAAGACCGCCGACTGCGATACCAGCACGTTGACGAACTCCTGGCCGACCTCCGTCGACTGGAATCCGAACCTGTTCGGGGATTGACGGCGCGGCGCTGGTGGCGCCGGTACCGCAAGTTTTCAGTTCCGGCAGTGCTGGTTTTGGCGGCAGTATGTGCAGCGGCCACTCCGGCATGCCGCAAGCAGGTGCTGCGATGGCTGGGTTTTCGGACGGTACCTTACGAGAAGCATCTGGCGGTGTTGCCTTTTGCCAACCTGGGGAAGGCCGCAGGTGATCAGGCTTTCTGTGATGGGCTGATGGAAACGGTGAGCAGCAAACTGACTCAGTTGGAGCAGTTTCAGGGTTCGCTGCACGTAGTTCCGGCCAGCGAGGTGCGGGCACGTGAGATTGCCAGTGCCCGCTCCGCGCGGCACGCGTTTGGCGTGACGCTGGCGGTAACCGGCAGTGTCCAGCGGCAGGGTGATTATGTACGTATGACCCTTAACCTGGTTGATGCCACCACCGAGCGCCAGTTACGTTCGAGCGTGCTTGATAACCGGTCCGGTGATGTTTCGGCGCTACAGGACTCAACGGTGGTAGAGCTGGCCGGGATGCTGGAGATGGAATTGCGGCCGCTGCAGCGCCGGGCTCTAGCCGAGGGCGGAACGTCGTTCCCGAAAGCCTACGACCGGTATGTTCGGGCGCGCGGCCACCTGCAGGATTACCAGCGGATGACCAGTGTCGACCTGGCGATCGAGCTGCTCGACAGCGCGATCGCGGAGGACCCGGCGTATGCTCTGGCCCACGCCGCACTGGGCGAAGCCTATTGGCGCAAGCACCGGCTCAGCCAGGAACCGATATGGATAGACCGGGCGGTTGAAAGCAGCCAGCGAGCCATTGAGTTGAATAACCAAATGGCGCCGGTGTTTGTCACTCTCGGTTTGATTCACAAAGGCACCGGCCGATACGAAGAAGCCGTCGGTGATTTCAAGAGAGCTCTGCTGATTGACTCGACAAATCACGAGACCCATCGGGAACTGGCCACAGCCTATGAAGCTCTCAACCGGCTGGGCCAGGCCGAGGCTACATACCGGAAGGCAATTGAACTGAAGCCGGACTTTTGGGCCGGGCCATTTGACCTGGCCCTGTTCTATTTCTATAACGGGCGTAACCAGGAAGCCCTCAGATTTCTGCGGAAGGCCGAAGAATTGGCTCCCGAGGCGGTCTATCCTTACAATGACCTGGGGGCGGTCTACCTCTATCTGGGTCGCCTTGATGATTCCCGGAGACTACTGGAAAACTCGATCGAAATCGAACCGAATTACGCTGCATACTCCAACCTGGGGGCGCTGAACGTCTTTGAGAAGCGCCATGTCGAAGCGGCTCGGATGTACGAGGAGGCTCTGAAACTGGACGACCATGATTACCGGGTGTGGATAAACCTGGCGGGAGCTTATCAGGCAATTCCGGGCCAGCGGGAGAAGATGCTGGCCACGTACCGGCGGGCGATAGAGTTGGCCGAAAGGCAAAGACAGGTCAACCCGCGCGATGCCTGGGTGCTCTCTCACCTCGCCGACAGCCATGCCGCGGTGGGAGATACGATGCAGGCGTTGACATTCGCGGCACAGGCCCTGGCCGCGGCGCCGGAAAACGTTGAAGTCACTCTCCGTATCGGCCTGGTTTACGAGACATTGGGCAGGCGGGACCTGGCCCTGGACGCTGTCCATGCAGCCCTGGATCGCGGCGCTTCTTTGGCACAGATAAAGAGTACGGAAGGATTCGAAAACCTGTTGAAAGATCGGCGCTTTCGGTCTGAGGGGAAGGGCCGGCCGGCTGACACTGACCCGGTCGATCAGGGCATCTGAGAGGATCGTCCGCCATCGGGGACAAATGTGATATATCACTGAACCCACATAAATGTGGTCGAATTCACTGGCTTTATAGAAGGAGGCGCTTGAATGCAACTGTCAAGTGTAAAAACTGTGACCATCGCGTTCGACGGCACTGCGTGCACTGTCAGTCCGCCCGAGTTGATGGTCAAGAAAAGTGACGAGGTTTTTTTCGACAACCAGACGCCCGCAGAAATCTCGGTTTTGTGTTCCGAGGACAAGATATTCGGCTTGCCGGGTCAGTTCGCGGTCGGTGCGGAGGGCAAAGAACCACATGTCGTTGGGGACTGTCCGCCGGGCTGGTATCCGTACGCGGTGTATTGCCGTTGTATCGAGGGTTATGCCCGGGCCGCGTCCATGCCGATAATAATTGTCACCCGGGACTGAGCGGCAAGCTGTCGGAACCGGGAAGTCAGTCATGACGCCGGCCTGGTTTCGATGGCCGGCCTGCAGGGCTGTCCTGCAAAAAAAGCAATCTTTTGCTTGTGTACGAGGACAATCGATTCTATATTAAAGGCCGGACGCAAAGTCATTGTCAGGCCTCAGAAGCAGCATAGCAGAAAGGGCAGCCGATGCTCGTCAAAAGTCTGTTAGACACCAAATCGAAGCAAATCGTGACCGCCGTGCCGTCCATGTCGATCGATGACGCCATGGGCATTATGATCAACAAGAAGATTGGATGTTTGCCGGTGACCGATGCCGAAGACAGGCTAATCGGTATCCTCAGCGACACGGATATTTTTCGCAAGATCTATGAGATGAAAGGCGGCTATGACTCGCTGAAGGTCAAGGATGTCATGACGACGGATCTTATCGTGGGCCTTCCCAGCGATGACATTGACTATATCGCCGGGCTCATGGAGAAGAACTGGATCCAGCACGTGCCGATAGTTGAAGGCGATAAGGTCGTCGGACTGATCTCGTCGCGTGACATCATCAAGACCCAGGCGGAGAGCCGCCAAGTGGAGAACCGGTATCTTCTGGATATGCTGGAAAAGCGGGACAAGTCCGGGGATACCTGATTAGCCATTCCCGATGGTCTCGCGGGTTGGTTCGGAGGGCATGATTGAGCCGTCGGAAGCACCCACGGGTCGGCCGTTCGCTACGGCACCTGGTGCAGCCTCGGGAGTTTTGCCCGCCCGATGTACCTGTAGCTGACCGAGGTGAAATTTGGAAACGCAGGCCAAGCGCAAAATAGATTTTTCCTTTCGCGACAAGCTGGATTCAGCTGTCGAAGGATTCCGTCACAATTACTGCTATCAATGCGGCGCGTGTGTTGCCGACTGCCCGGCCGGGAATTACTCGGAGAGTTTCAATCCCAGGTTGATTCTCTTGAAAGCCCTCCTGGGATTCGAGGACGAACTGATAAGCGCTGATTCCGAAATCTGGAACTGTACCAACTGCTATACGTGCTCGGAGAGGTGCCCTCAGGACGTACGTCCGGTGGACGTCATTATAGCCCTCAAGAACCTCTGTGTCCGGGCAGGCAAGGCTCCGGAACTGGTCGTGAATGTTTCCGACAGTGTCCTTCAGTCGGGTATCACCACCCGCGTGACATCGCTCGCAGAGAAGCGCCGGCAGGAGTTGGGGTTACCGCCAATTAAGGCATACCCTGTTGATGAGCTTATAAAGATTGTCGGGAAGGGCTGATATGAAGTACATCCCGTTTTTCGGCTGCATGATGACCATAAAGTACCCCTGGTTTGAGTCGGCGGTGCGACGCACTCTGGCCAATGTCGGTGTGGAGTTGGTCGATATTGACGGGTTTACCTGTTGCCCGGACCCTATTTACTTTCAGGCCCGCGACAAGATGGAATGGTATACAATTGCGGCCCGAAATCTGTCTTTGGCCGAGCAGGCCGGTCTTGACATCGTCACCACGTGTTCGGGCTGTACGGCCACTCTATCCGAAGTAAACCTGGTTTTGAAGGAAGATGCCGACCTGCGGGCGAATATAAACAAGCGGCTTGCCGAAGTCGGCCGTGAGTACCGGGGCACTATTAATGTACGTCACGCGGTAACAGTCCTGCGTGATGATGTCGGTCTGGATAAAGTCCGAGAGACCGTCAAACACCCGCTGAATGGCCTGAAGGTAGCCGTCCACTATGGCTGTCATCTGCTTAAGCCCTCGCGGGTTATGCGAGTGGACGACCCGGATCGGCCGGTGATACTGGATAACCTGCTGAGAGTGGTCGGGGCCGAACCCATTCGTCATGAAATGACACTTCTATGTTGCGGCCGAGCGTGTATGTCGGATTCCATTCCGGATGACATGGTGACGGACATACTGGAGACCATCAAGCGTCACGACGCCGACTGCATGGGGCTGATATGCCCGACCTGTTTTGACAAGTTCGATACAGGCCAGGTCCTGTTGGAGAGAAAGTTGCAGAAGTCTTTCCAGGTGCCCATAGTTTACTTCTTCCAGCTTCTGGGCATAGCGCAGGGGCTGGATCCCAAAGACGTCGGTCTGCACCGGCATAAGGTCAAAGTCGATCGGATTCTGGACATGGCAATGGCCTGAAGAAGATATCGCCGCAAAAGACTTTCCGAGAGATTTTTCCCGTCAGATTACCGCTGTCAACCAGAGCGTGGCGGCAGCAGATTCATGAGGTCAGGCATAGAGGCTGTTCACGAGGCCGTCGATCACTTTCGCCGCCTGCGCCGTCCGTTCGAGAAAATCCGCAAAGAGCCGGTCGGCGGCCTCGTTGGCGGTGCCGTAACCGAAGCTCTCGGCGACCGGGAGCAGATACTGCCGCTCAATCACGTTATGGGCGGCGACCTTCAGGCGGTATATATCCCGCAGATTCTTGACGAAATTTAGATGGTCCTCTACGTAGGTGAAGTCACCGGCATGCCCGGGCTCCACGGTGGTAAGGTGTCTCAGGAAGTTCCGGGAAAGGGGCTCGCGCACGCGGTGCTTGGTCTTATACATGAGCAGCAACATCTCGATATCGCGCAGGCCGCCGTGGCATTCCTTGATGTCGATTTTATGTTCCTGGTCGGGGCGCGTATGCCGGGATTTCATTTCGCCTTTCAGGTACTCGATGTACTCGTGGCCGCGCGCAAAAATGAGAGGTTCTATGACCTCCTTTTGCAGTTTGGCTTCAAGTTTGCTGGTTCCGACAAGCATTCTTGAGCTGAGTATTTGAGACTGGTCTACGAACAGGTCCTCACTGCTGCGTTCCAGGTAGTCGGCCAGCTGGTCAATGCTTATCACGTAGCTCGAGAAGTGGTCGGCAAAACGGTGGTGCGGCAGGATACCGCGCTTGAGAATATGCGAGTTCATCTTGGCTACAATCTGGTTGCAGTAGTTGATCTCGTCAGAGTCAGCGGAGTCGAGGATCACGAACATGTCATAATCGTCATCAAAGCCCTGCTCGCGGGCGTGACCGCCGGTCGCATAGAGGGCAAAGACATCGTGAGTGTGCATCGAGTAACCAAGTGACAGGTGCACGTCCTGCAGGCAGAATTCGTAGAGCGACAAAGTATAGTTGTCGCTGAACTCGATGAACTCGGCGTCGGTCCGTTCGCACCCGGCGCCGGCCATGGCCAGAAGGCTAACCCTGACAAACTCGAGGTCATAGTAGTCGCCCAGCCGTTCGATCCGGTCGCGCAACGATGTCAGAGATGTCAGGTCGCTGTAGAAGCCGTCGGTGATTTCCTTCAGCCTGTCATTGTTGTGAAGGTTCTTGATAAAGACGGGATACTTATTCAGAATGGGGTGGAAGTGTCGCTTGAAAAAGTGGCTGCTTTGGTAGTGTATATTCGACAGGGCCAGCAGTTGCTTGTGCACGGGCAGATACTCGGGAAGAGCCGGCATGCGGCGGGCTAATTCGAAAAACTCGGCCAGCAGCTCCCACTTGATAAGGGCCAGGAAGCTGTTCAAAATCCCGGGGTAGGCGTTGGCAATCAGCGTCAGGGAGTTGGAGGCCCCGGGCAGGCGGCTCAGGTTTTCGATGAACAACTCGCTGAGAATATCAAAGACTTTTTTGGCGTTGTCATTTCTGGCCTTTCGGCCCACCTCCACGACAAATTTGAGTATCGAAGCCGCATCGTATTTGATTCCCGAGATATAGCCCTGGGCGACCTTCATCTGCAGCCGATCCGGCAGTTGCAGGAAACTGTTGACGAATTCGTCGTAGAAAACATTGTCTTCATCGCCAAGTTCGCGGAGAAAATCATCCCAGTACGTGATGCCGGCCGAGAAGGTCGACGCCCGGATAAAATCGACGGCCAGGTTGCCTTTGTACCCGGGCTTCTTGTGAATATCACCGGAAAATATCGGCGTGTATATGCTTACCTGGCGCAGGTGACCTCTGAGGTCACTCGTGAGGACATCGATGGCATCGATGCTTTTTTCAAGGAATTCGTAGTAGATGACAAGCATGAAGTCTTTGGCTGAGACGACCCCTTTCTTTTCAAAGCCGATCATCTCGGCAATTCTGGCCACCATGCGTTCGATGGACTCCTCGCCAAGGCAGATGTCCTCATCCTGGGCGACCATGATCTGATACAGGTGCCGGAAAAGCTCAAAAAAGCTCAGCGTCCGTTCCAGATCGTCGTACTGGGACAGGCGCTGAGGATTTTTCTCCTTGAGTTCATCGATGATATCCCAGGCATTGACCATTTCAATGCCGTGAACCAGCTTGAGGGCGGTCAACAGGCCCTTGATGGGGCGCAGGGCATCTTCTTTGGGGTTTATGGTATCGGAAGGTTTGAGGCGGCTCAGAAGCGAGTGGATTTCTCCCAGGATACCGCGCAGATAACCCTCATGATAGCGGTTTTCTTTCTGTTTCGGGTCATAGTAGAAGCGGCTGGTTACCCGGCTTTTGAATCTCTCGAAAAGAGGATAACTGCCGATGATGGGGGCCGCACCGAGCATTTCGGTGACGATAACGAAGTCGTAGCGGTCCTCGTCAAGCATTTCCTCGTACTGCTCGATGGTAGTTGTCAGGCTGTTTTCGCTTACGTGCTCGGAGAGGTGAAAATGAAGCCGGGAGGCTTTCTTGAACATCTGGTTAGACAGTCGGCTTATGGCCAGGTTGAGAACGGCTGAGTCCTCCGGTCGGCTGTTGATTATTCCCAGGTCGATATCATCCTGGTCGGCTCTGGTGCCGACGCCGAGTACGACGAACTCCGGCCGTCCGGTTCTTCCAAGGAACAGGTCCAGCAGGCGCTCCATGTAACACCGGGTCAAATAGCGGAACATGCGCCCGGCCTCAAGCATCAGCTTTTTGCCGGTTTTGGACCGTTGTTCACTGGTGGCCAGCTCCAGCTTGACGATATCGACCATGCGCAGGTTCATGTGCAGGAACTGGAGGGCAAAATAACAGCCGAGGAAATCCAGCCTGTCGTCGTCGTTTTCGACGGCACCGATGATGGTGTCCATCTCGCCGGGTATTTCCGACGAATAGTTCCACAGGTGCACACGGTCGCGGATACCTTTCTGCTCCAGGAAGCTGGTCAGCTTCTCGAGGTGGGTGGAGACAATATGAAGATATTTTCGGTTGTAATTGCCCAGTGTGGCGGTTTTTTCCGTCAGGCGCGTCAGGTGATCTTTCATCAGAATCAGTCCTTCAGTTCCGCTTAACCGGGCCGGCGGCCGAGTTCCAATCGGGAGCAATATATTGCTCAATGTCTTTCGCGACGCCGACAGGGAAAAAGGAAGTCCGCCGCCGGTCGACCGCAACCGTCCTCAGCGCATCAACTGCACGGCGGCCCTGGAACCCGCCTCGTAAGCCTTCAGGTAGATATCCTCGGACATCTTTGGCACCCGGGCCAGAATAGCCTGCTGGATGGATTGCTTGCCGATAATCTTGTTGACCTCGCTGACAAACCCGAGGGCGACAATGTTCACCATGGCGGGTTTGCCGCACTCTTTTTCGGCGATCTCCATAAAGGGTACGGAATAGACTTTGCGCCCCCGGACCTGTTCGCAAATCCTGACGTGGTGATCGGCCACGATGGTGCCGTCTTTTCCCAGGTCGCCGATGTGATTGTCGTAGGCCTCCTGTGTCAGGACGACCAGAAGGTCAATGGTATGGGCTTTGGGATAGTCAATGGCCTCGTCGGAGATGACGATTTCGGCCCGGCTGGCGTTTCCGCGGGCTTCCGGGCCATAGGAACAACTCTCGGCGGCGTTTTTGTTGTCATAGATGGCGGCGGCTTCGGCGAGGATTCTGGCGGCCTGTATCAGACCGTGCCCGCCGGCACCACTTAGGCGAATGCTATACCTGAAAGACATTTTCTCCCGCTACAGGCCTGGGACGACCAGCCACAGTTCTGCCCTTGTTCTGCAAGAATATAATCAGATTGAAAGCCGGTGGCAACCCCGAAAGCTTCTGGTCGTCCTCATTCGAAGGAGACGATTGCGGCAGCGTTTTTTTGCGTTCCCGCAACGAAATCGATCAAAATAATGTAGTGGATGGCCTTCTCCATGTATTTCTTGCTGGACTTTTTGCTCGTCATTACATACCTTGGCTGAGAACAGCGCATATTATCCGATTGTAAGGGTATTGTTTATCAGCAGCGGTTCGACTTCTCCTAATACGGAAAAACAGCCCGATTGAAGGACCGGTTGAATGGTTTTGTAAGTAGTCGGCAGCACCGTTGGTTTCACATGGACTGTGTGGAGCATATAAGCCGGGAGATGGAACACAACATCACACACATATTATTCATTGGCAGGCCAGGCGCCAACTGTCAAACCTGGGCCCAAAGTGGAGGCCTTTTATGAAGTACTGGAGAACGCCGTTAGACATCGATAAGCTTAAAATCCCCAGAGGTGAGCTTCACATCATCAAGGAACGCTGCAAGGGATGTGGATTCTGCGTGGAATACTGCCCCAAAGGTGTTCTTGAACTTTCGGAGGAATTCAACTCAAAGGGCTATCATCCACCGGTGGCCGTTAAGCCTGAAGAGTGTGTTAACTGTGATCTATGTGAGGTACTCTGTCCGGACTTCGCGATCTACTGCTTAAGGGTGGAGACAGGGGAAAAGGAGGTGGCCAGTTGAAAGCAGATCCCAAGAATGTGCTTACCGGTTCGCATTACCTTGACGGCAATCATGCCTGCGCGGAAGGGGCGATAGCCGCCGGCTGCAAGTTCTTTGCCGGTTATCCCATCACACCGTCGACTGAAATTGCCGAGAGGGTTTCTCGCCGGTTTCCGCTCATCGGCGGCGTGTTCATTCAGATGGAGGATGAGTTGGCCAGTATGGCCGCCATTCTGGGTGCATCCTCGGGCGGCGCCAAGTCCATGAGCTGTACCTCCGGTCCCGGTTTCTCGCTGATGATGGAGAATTTTGGGCTGGGCATGATGCTGGAGACACCGTGTGTCCTGGTCAACGTCCAGAGAGGCGGCCCGTCGACAGGTTTGCCAACCTTGCCGGGCCAGGCCGACATGATGCAGGCCCGCTGGGGTTCACACGGCGACTACGAGGTTATCGCCCTTGCCCCCGATTCGCCCCAGGAGACGTTTGAACTGGCGGTTCATGCCTTTAACCTGTCCGAGAAGTACCGGATGCCGGTGCTGATTATGACGGACGAGTGTGTGGGCCACATGACGGAGAAGGTCGTCATACCCCCGGCGGACGAGATCGAGTTGACAGAACGCCGTTATACTGATAAGAAACCCGGCGAGGCCTGGCCTTATGAAGAGGGTGAGGATGGTATAGCGCCGCTGCTGCCGGTCGGCAAAGGATACAAGTTTCACATAACCGGCCTGACCCATGATCACCGGGGATACCCGATCATCAACGCTGAGGCCCAGCACCAGAATGTCCGTCACCTTATAGACAAGGTCACCAGGCACGCGGACGACATTATCTGGCTTCAGGAAGACCAGGTCGACGGTGCTGAGATAGTCGTGATGGCTTACGGCATTTCTTCCCGCGTCGTCCAGCCGGCCATCGCCAGGGCCCGCAAGGAGGGCCTCAAGGTGGGCCTGGTGAAGATGGTGACGGTGTGGCCGTTCTGCGAGAAGCGCGTGCGGGAACTGGCCGCGAAGGTAAAAGCCCTGATCATGGTCGAGATGAATTTCGGCCAGGTATTCCGGGAGATGGATCGCTGCAGCGCCGGGAAGTGCCGCACCTATCTGGTCGGGCACGCCGGCGGGACAGTTCACAATCCGGAAGATATTTACAAAACCATAAAGGAAGCCGCAAAATGAGTGTAAGAGTCAACCAGGTTGCCGAGGAACAGCATCCGATGGAGAAGCTTCTCCGGATGGATCGTATTCCTCATATATGGTGTCCAACGTGCGGTTTGGGTACCACCGTGACGGCCCTGGCCACTGCCCTCGACCAGCTCGACCTCGATCTGGACCATGTGGCGATCGTCTCCGGCATAGGCTGCACCGGCCGCGTGGCGGGATACACGAAACTCGATTCGTTTCATACGACTCACGGCCGGGCAATTCCCTTTGCCGTGGGGCTTCACATCGCCCGTCCCGACCTGAAAGTGATCGTGTTTTCCGGCGACGGTGACCTGATTTCCATCGGAGGCAACCATTTCATCCATACCGCCAGGCGCAACGTCGACTTGACCGTTATTTGCGTGAACAACTTCATTTATGCCATGACGGGGGGGCAGGTGGCCCCGACCACGCCGATCACGGCCCGGTCGGCGACGTCACCCTACGGCAACTATGAGCATCCGTTCAACCTGCCGCTTCTGGCGGCCTCATCCGGGGCGGTCTACGTGGCCCGCTGGACGGCACTGCACATCCGCCGCCTGACAGCCGCCATAAAGGAGGCGATAACCAAGCCGGGCTTCTCGTTTGTCGAGGTGATAGCGCCCTGTTCGACCCTCTATGCCCGGTTGAACAAGCTGGGCAGCGGTCTTGACCTGATGAAGTTCTACCATGACCACAGTGTTATCAGGCACGGCGCCGACCTGACAGAAATTGACATTGATTACCAGGCCAACCTGGTGGTGGGCAAGTTCGTCGATATCGAGAAACCCACCTATCTGGACTGCCTGAACGAAGGGAACAAGCGGGCTTTTGGTGACAAGTACAAAGCCTACGGAGTTGATCATGGCAATGAATGAAATTAGAATCACCGGCTTCGGCGGTCAGGGCGTGATCTTGTGCGGTTACATAATCGGTAAGGCCGCGTCGCTTTTCAACAACCAGCACGCCACCCTGACGCAGAGTTTCGGACCCGAAGCGCGGGGCAGTGCCTGCAGCGCCCAGGTGGTCGTCTCCGACGATAGGGTGCTCTATCCTTACGTCACGGCGCCGCGGCTGATGCTGGCTATGTCCAACGACGGCTACATGACTCACAAGGACACGATGGCCAAAGAGAGTATTCTCGTTTATGAAGAGGACCTGGTGCGACCGGTCGATACCGGTGCGAAAGTGAAGAAATTCGGCATCCCGGCAACCCGCATCGCCGAGGAGCTGGGGCGCAAGATTGTGCTGAATATCGTGATGCTGGGATTCTTCGGGGCGGTCACCGATGTGCTGCCCGGAGAAGCCCTGCGGAAGGCGGTGGAAACATCGGTCCCTTCGGGCACTGAGCAGCTAAACCTCAAGGCCTTTGACAAGGGATTCGAGTATGGTAAGCAATTGCGAGAAAAGGCTGAAGTTAAAGCCTGAGAAAACATGGCCCTGCTAAGGTCTGCTTCTGGAGGAAAAGGCTATGGCCCCACGGGCAGGTAAGGAAAACGGGGTTTTAGTAATAGGTGGGGGCATCACCGGAATTCAAGCAGCGCTCGACCTGGCTTCGTCGCGAGTAAAAGTATATCTCGTGGAAAAGACACCGTCCCTGGGTGGAAGGATGGCACAGCTTGACAAGACCTTCCCCACCATGGACTGCGCCATATGAATTCTCGGACCCCGTATGATGGATGCCGGTCGGCATCCCAACATTGAAGTACTGACGAACTCGGAGCTGGTTGAGCTGCGCGGTACCGCCGGCAATTTCCGGGCTACCGTAAGAAAGCACCCGCGTTATGTCAGGGCGGAGTTGTGTACCGGTTGCGGTCTCTGCGTGGACGACTGCCCGGTGGTGGTGCCCAACGAGTTCGAAGTCGGGATGGGCGCTCGCAAGGCCATCTATTCGCCGTTCGCCCAGGCGGTGCCGAACACGCACATTATCGACCGCGAGCACTGTCTCAACGACGATTTTATAGTCTGCGAGAACTGCACCAACGCCTGTGAGCGCCACGCCATAGACTTCGACGACGCCGGCGAAGAGCTGGTACTTGATGTGGGCGCAGTAATCGTGGCAACCGGTTTTGACGTTTACGACGCCTCGGCTATCCCCAGCTACGGCTACGGTCTGTATCACAACGTGCTGACGAACATGGAGCTGGAGCGGGTTCTCAATGCCACCGGTCCGACGCGATCGCACATAGTCCGGCCGTCCGACCACAAAACACCCAAAAAGATAGCTTTCATTCAGTGCGTCGGCTCACGGGGCGAGGGCGGCGAGGCCGGATGCCAATACTGCTCTCGTTTCTGCTGCATGAATGCCGTCAAGGACTGCCTCCTGGTTAAGATGCATGAGCCGGGCATTGAGGAACTGCTGGTATTCTACATTGATATGCGGGCCGCCGGAAAAGGCTTCGAAGAATTCTATCAGCGGGCTCGCCAGATGCCCGAGTTGAAGTTTGTTCGCGGCAGGCCGTCCAAGATACTCGAAGACCCGCAGACACATGACCCGATCATATTTGTCGAGGACGGTGAAACAGGCGAAGTCAGTCAGATCAGGGTCGACCTGGCCGTCCTTTCGGCGGGGGCCGTCGCCTCGGAGTCGAACCGGAAACTGGCCGAGTTGCTGGGTCTGAAACTTGACGAGAACGGCTTTTTCGAGATTGAAACCACGTATGGTTCGCCGTTGCATACGGCCCGGGAAGGGGTATACCTCTGCGGCTGCGCGGCCGGGGTGAACGATATTTCTGATTCGGTGGCGCAGGGTTCAGGGGCCGCGGCTGAGGCTGAAAAGTATGCCGGACGACTGCCGGAGGAAGAGGCCCTGCGGGAGATAAAGGAAATCGATTGCTCCGGGCCGCCGCGTGTCGGCGTGTTTCTCTGTCACTGCGGCATCAACATCGCCGGGGTTCTGGATATAGAGGCGCTGAAGGAAAGCGCCGCGTCTATTCCCGACGTGGTTTTTGTCGAGAACAATCTTTTCCTGTGCTCCGATGAGGGGCAGAGTATGGTTCAGGAGAAGATACGGGAGCATCGACTGAACCGGGTGGTGGCTGCCGCCTGCACTCCGCGCACCCACGAGCCCATATTCCAGGAAAGTTGCCAGCAGGTGGGGCTCAATCCCTATCTTTTCGAGATGGTCAACGTACGCGACCAGTGCTCCTGGGTTCACACGGGTGTTCCGGAGACGGCCACCCGCAAGGCCAAGGATATGATACGCATGGGCGTGGCCAAGGCCCGGCATCTGCAGCCTCTGCAGAGAAAAAGCATTCCGGTGAACCAGAGCGTGCTCGTAATCGGTGGCGGCGTGGCCGGTATGTGCGCTGCCCTGGAGCTTGAAGCCCAGGGAATGAAAGTCTATCTGCTCGAAAAAGAAGGACGGTTGGGCGGGCTTCTGAATAACCTCACCCGGGTGTATCCGGCGAACCTGTCGGCGTTTGAACTGGCCCGCGCCATGGTGCAGAAAATCGAGGCCAGTCGCGTGGAGGCGATGGCGTCCACGGAGGTGAATTCAATTACCGGCTACGTGGGGAATTTTGAAGTTTCCACCACCAACGGCAATTTCAAGGTGGGGGCGATCATCATAGCCACCGGGGCCGGTATCTTCAAGCCGGAGAAAGAATACGGCCATGACCGGTATGAGAACGTCATTACCAACCAGGAATTGGAAAATATTCTCCACGACACCAAGGGTAAAATCCAGATCGAGGGCAAGACGCCCGAGACGGTGGCTTTCGTGCAGTGTGTCGGTTCGCGCGATCCCGAGAAAAACTCCGCCTGTTCCCGTTTCTGTTGTTCCACCACGGTAAAGCAGGCCATCCGTCTGCGGGAAAGCGGCGTCAATGTGGTGGTTTTCCACCGTGATATGCGCACGGTGGGCGCCAGGGCGGAAGAGCATTACCGGCGGGCGCGCGAGTTGGGTGTTAAGTTCATCCGCTATACCCCCGAAAGACCACCCCAGGTGCTTGGCAACGGCAAGCGGGCCGAAAAGGTGGATATTCTCGAACTGGCTCTCGAGCAGACGCTCGAAGTCGACGTCGACTACGTGGTTCTGGCGGCCGGCATGGTTCCCAATGAAGAAAGCACCGCCCGCCTGCACGAGATTCTCAAAGTGCCCCGTGGGACAGACGGTTTCTTCATGGAGCGCCATGCCAAGCTCGGTCCGGTGGAGAGCACCACCGAGGGTGTTTTCCTGGCCGGCTGCGTCAGCGGGCCCAAGGATATCGCCGATGCCATTGCGCAGGGGGGAGCGGCGGCGGCTAAAGCCGCCGCGATCATATCCCACGACACCGTCGCGCTGGAGCCGACCACCTGCGTGGTCGACCAGGCGCTCTGCCGGGCCTGCGGACGGTGCGTTGAACTCTGCGAATATCACGCCCCCGGCCTGGAGGAAATCGCTTCGGGGCTGCGGGCGGCCCAGATAAACCAGGCGCTGTGCAAAGGCTGCGGGACTTGTGCCAGCTGGTGTCCCACCGGAGCCATCGCCGCCCTGCACTTCACGGATCGGCAAATAGAGGCCATGATGGAAGCATTGCTAATAGGTGAAGCATAAAGTATGGCTGAAGAAACTCTCAAGACAAAGAAGAAAACCACGAAGAAGAGGGCTGCCCCGGAGGGGTTTGTCCCCAACATAGTGGCTTTTGCCTGCAACTGGTGCAGCTATGCGGGCGCGGATACAGCCGGCGTCAACCGCATGCAACACTCGCCCAACTTCCGCGTCATTCGCACGATGTGTTCCGGCCGGGTCACGCCCGGGTTTGTGCTGAAGGCGCTGAAGCTGGGGGCTGACGGTGTTCTGGTATCGGGCTGTCACTTCGGCGATTGCCATTACATCTTCGGCAACCACGAGGCCGTCAAACAGTTTGAAAAAACCAAGGCGCTGGTAAAGACGCTGGGCCTTGATGAAAAACGGATCCGTCTGGAATGGGTTTCGGCGGCGGAAGGCAACCGCTGGGCGGAACTCATCGATGAATTCGTCGGCCAGATCACGGCCTTGGGCCCCAGTCCGTTAAACCATAAACCGAAATCCGGGAAATAGGCACCTATGGATGCAGCCATTGATAAACTGAAAAAGAGTCGGGCCTTCTTGTGTTTAGAATGCGGCAAGTGCACGGCCGTCTGTCCCATCTCAAGGTTTAACAACAGTTATTCACCTCGTCGTCTGGTGGCTGCCGGGCTGTTCTACGGTGGGGAAGAGTTGCTTTCAGACCGCCTGCTCTGGTCGTGCCTGACCTGTCAGCTCTGCTCGCAGCGCTGCCCGGTGGATGTCAAGTATTCGGAATATATGCGCGACGTGCGGGCGGCCGCTTATGCTACAGGACAATGGGGCAATCCCTCGCATGGCGGCGCCCTGCTGCATATCATGGAAATGGTGGCGGAGCCAAAACTCCGCCAGAGGCGCACCGATTGGATCGGCGATGATCTCAAGGTTAAGAAAAAAGGCGACGTGTTGTATTTTGTGGGCTGCCTGCCTTATTACGAGGATCTGTTTGCCAAGGATTTCGATTTTTCCCCGCTCTCGATAGCGCGCGACACCGTGAAAATCCTTAATCGCCTCGGCATCGAGCCGGTCGTTCTGGAAAACGAGCGCTGCTGCGGTCATGATCTGTACTGGCTGGGCCAGTTGGAAAAGTTCGACGAGTTGGGCCGGCTGAATATGAAGGAAATCGAAGCGGCGGGCGCCAAGACGGTGGTAACAGCCTGTCCGGAGTGCGCCCTCGCCCTCAAGAGGCTGTACCGGGAACGACTGGGTGAGGTCGGCTTCGAGGTAAAGCATATCGCCGAACTGGTTGACCAGAGAAAGGATGACCTGGGTTTCAAGGAGCTGCCGGCCGACGTGACCTACCAGGATCCCTGCCGGCTGGGCCGGTACCAGGGCATATATGATGAGCCGCGCCGGGCGCTTTCGTCTATTCCGGGGGTCAAGTTGCGCGAAATGCCGCGCAACCGCCGCGGGGCGATATGCTGCGGCACGACCAACTGGATGAACTGCGACGCGACTTCCAAGCAGATTCAACGAAGTCGGCTGTCCGAGGCCAAGGCGACGGGGGCGACGACTCTGGTGACGGCGTGCCCGAAATGCCAGATTCATTTCCGGTGCGCCGGTTGTGGTGAAGAATCAGAGAGGATCGATATAAATGTGACCGATTTCGTGAACATTGTAGCTTCGGCGCTTGAAGGCTGAGGCCGTAGATACGCCAGTGGTGGGAGAATTACTATGGCAACTGAGTTGACTAAACCCGGGAACCTGCGCATCGGAGTGTTTGTCTGCGAATGCGGACTTAACATCGCCGGTACCGTCGACTGCGCCGCGGTCAGCGAGTACGCCAGGACTCTCGACGATGTGACGGCAGTCGTCCAGAACAAATACACCTGTGCCGACCCCGGGCAAAACGAGATTAAGAAGGCTATCGCGGAGCACAATCTGAACCGGGTAGTGGTGGCCTCTTGCACCCCTAAGATCCACGAGCCTACTTTTCGACAGTGCGTCGCCGACGCGGGCCTGAATCCTTACCTGTTCGAGATGGTCAACATCCGCGAGCATTGCAGCTGGGTGCACCAGAACGAAAAGGAAAAAGCCACCGAAAAGGCCAAAGACCTGGTGCGGGCCGGTGTGGCCAGGGCCCGTATGCTGGAGGCGCAGACGGAAGCCGAGGTGCCGATTACCAAAGCCGCCCTGATAGTCGGTGGCGGCGTAGCCGGCATCCAGGCGGCGCTCGATCTGGCCGACGGCGGCCACCAGGTGTATCTGGTCGAGAAGGAACCTACCATCGGCGGGATTATGGCGGCCCTTGACAAGACCTACCCGACGATGGACTGTTCCATATGAATACTCGGACCGAAGATGATGGATGTCGGTCGACATCCCCGGATAAATCTGATGACCTTCAGCGAAGTCGAGTCGGTTACCGGCTTCGTGGGCAATTTTCAGGTCACGGTTCGTAAGAAGGCCCGCTACGTAAATCCCGATGAATGCACGGCCTGTGCCGAATGCGCCAAGGTCTGCCCGGTCGCGGTGCCCGACGAGTACCAGCAGGGATTCTCGTCGCGCAAGGCGATTTACCTGCCGTTTCCCCAGGCGGTGCCGTCCTCCTACATTCTGGAGATGGACAACTGCCTGGGCAACAACCCGATTGCCTGCGGCAAGTGCGCCGAGGCTTGCGAAAAACACTGTATTGACTACGACGACCAGGACAAACTGGTCAATTTCGAGGTGGGCGTAATAATCGCCGCCACCGGCATGGACGTTTATGATCCCACCGACTACGACGAGTACGGCTATACGCGGTTCGAGAACGTGATAACGAGCATGGAATTTGAGCGGCTGATTTGCGCCGGCGGCCCCACCGAAGGGCATTTCATACGGCCCAGTGACCGCAAGATCCCCCAGAGGATCGGGTTCATTCAATGTGTCGGTTCGCGGTCGCGGGATGGCCGCGGGAATCCCTATTGCAGTAATATCTGCTGCATGAATACCGTCAAAGACACGCTGCTGTTGTGTGACCACTACCCCGGTGTCGAGGCCAAAGTCTTTTACATGGACATGCGCTCGTTCGGCAAAGGCTTCGAAGACCTCTACATGCGCAGCCGGGAGGAAGGGGTCAAGTACATCAGGGGCATCCCCGGTGAGGTGGTGGAGAATCCCGAGAGCCGCAACCTCGTGCTGACGGTCGAGAACACCACGACCGGGAAGCTGGAACAGCACGAACTGGAGATGCTGGTTCTTTCGCAGGGAGTGATCCCCCGCCGGGACGGCGAGGGCATCAGGAAGCTGCTGACGCTGTCGACGACCTCGGACGGCTTTATCATGGAGTCACATCCCAAGTTGAAGCCGGTGGACGCTCCCACCCGCGGCGTTTATATCGCCGGCTGTGTGGAATCACCCAAGGATGTGAAGGATAGTGTTACGCAGGCCAGCGCGGCGGCGGCCAGGGCCAGTATCCTGCTGAACGCCGGCAAAACCCGCATCGAGGCGATAACCTCGCAGGTCGACGCCGACCTCTGCAATTATTGCGGCATCTGCGCGAAGGTCTGCCCCTACAATGCCATCATGGCGCCCGACCGCAAGGAGAAAAAGGCACCGGTGATAATCCAGGCGGCCTGCGCCGGGTGCGGTGCTTGCGCCGCCGAATGTCCGCAGGATGCCATCGCCATGCGGCATTTTAAAGATGAGCAGATTATGGCCCAGATCGAAGGTGTTCTTGCCGAGCACCCGCACAAGCACCTTTTGACCTTTGCCTGCAACTGGTGCAGTTATGCCGGGGGCGATATGGCCGGTACGGCCAGGCTGCAGTATCCCACGACGTGCCGCCTGATTCGCACGATGTGTTCCGGCCGAGTCGACGAGAAGTTTGTTATACACGCCTTCCGGCTGGGAGCGCCGATGGTGCTGGTGTCGGGCTGCCACTTCGCCGACTGCCATTATATCAACGCCGTACACTGGACGCAGAAACGGATGGATCGGCTGTGGAACCGACTGGATAAGCTCGGCATTCGCCCCGATCGACTTCAGCTCGAGTGGATATCCGCTGCCGAGGGACAGAAATTCGCCAGGGTGATGCGTGAACTGGAGGACAGAGTAAAGGCTGTGACCTCGGAAGAAATTGAGCATACCATGAAAGTTTTGGCCGACGAAGAGGCCAAGGTTCAAAAAAGAAAAGAGAAGCCGGCCGTGGAGGTGACTGTCCAATGACCGCCAAGGAAGTCCGGTTCAAATGCCTGATGTGCGGGCATGAGTACACCGGCATGTACGACCACGACAACGTGACGGAGCGCAGTTGCCCCAAATGCCGCTCGAACAGCGTGCGGCGTCTGCCTGACCGGAAACCCGCCGAGAAAAAGTGACGGCGGAATGCCGCCGGCCCGATATCAGCCAGTATCGGGGCGGTGAGTAGTGAAAATCAGGCAGATCATCTACGGAACCACCTGCGGGTCCGCGCTGACCGACCGCAGCGGGCAGATGCCACGTGCTCCGAACTTAAGGCCTGTTTCCTGCTTGCCCCGGCTAGCCCGTCAGATCCTCGTAAAAGAACTGAAACGGCTGCAGCACGCCGTATCCCCGGGCGTTGTCATGATAA
>JAOUEU010000257.1 GCA_029858555.1 Candidatus Zixiibacteriota bacterium | reverse complement strand
CCGATCTATAAGCTATTTTCTGTTCTGTGCTGCTCATAGCGGCCCAGATAAAACCGATACTGAGGGCGATCCAAGTAGCTGCCAGAACATAGCGTGCCTTCGCAAATGAGCATTTTGCCTTGTGGTAAGCTGCAGCCGAGCCGACCAGACCTAGCAGCCAGGCAACAAAGCCAGACGCCAGAGGAAATGCCACCCGCTGACAGGGGTACGTTGCCCTTGACGGTTTGGGGATTACCCTGATTAAAAACCAGAGCAGGGCTAATAATCCGGTAATCGGAAACAGCCATCTCAGCCAGCGAAAATTGCTTTTTTGTTCAATTGTTTTGCCTGTCTTTGGACAGACAGACGGCGTGAGTTTCTTGTTTGAGAACATCATTTTTGCGACACCTATAGCCTTCCTGCCGTCTGCTTCGGCTTTGTTTGCCTTCCTACACGGTTGTAACAGAGACAACCTGGATTAGAGTTGCACATTCTTAGATACCTTCGTTACATAAGATTTGAACTTCAATCTGCGGTCAAAATCGAACCTCAGAGCGTCCTTGCGTGCTTCACCTATTGGGTCCTCACCTAAAGAATGGCTGAAACTGGCTTGATTGGTCTACATAGGCCCCATACTATCAGAATACGACTGATTTGTCAATGGCTACCTGGGATATCCCAGGAGTTCTGTTATGAAGTCTGTTTATAGTATGTTTGGGATTTATACTCTTCAGCCTTATGCCGGACAATCTGGCCTTCAATCATATATACAACATCTTATACAATATTTGTTGTATGGTCTGCTACCTCTTGGAACGGTCCAATGTCAGGAGAGCAAGTCGATACGGCAACTGGTCATAGCGTCTGTTAATCGCCGGATCGCGACCTTGATAAAGCAATTGAAGATTATTGATGTCGATGGTCATGGTTTCGTCATAGCCGTCACGAATCAACTCGCCATGGCTAATATCCCGGGTCCAGGGTATCATGCCATCTTCGAAGGTGATGTTGTTGATCCCGGCAAAAGGCTTTTCCCACGTGGTGGCATTGTCGACAGGCTTCCATTCGCCGTCCAGACTATCGGATATCCAGGCACGATAATAACGTGCCGGACTCATGGCCTCGACTAGGGTCAGATAAGTCCCGGTGCCCTTGATCCTGTAGGTCATACTGCCTTCGAAAACATCGTTACGCGGTCCCTCGATGCAGATTTCCGGATTACTCATACCCTTGGGAAAGTCCTCGATCCTGGTCCTGCTTCGATACACTCGGCCGTTATCGCCGGTGAAATACAGGTAAGCGTGAGTGTCGTCGCAGATCACCCAGTAGTCGATCCACAGCCGCGGAGCGCCGCTCGGCTTACCCTCAAAGAAGTCCTGCGGCTTTGTCCATGTTTCCGGCTTGGAAAGGTCATCGGTGGTGCAATATTGCGGCTGCTGTGACTGGAAGACCAAGTACCACTTTTTGTGCGGGCGGAAATAGAACAAATGTGGTGCGCAGTGATACCCTCTTAAATTCGGATTCACATCAATATAGTGCAGCTTTGCTTTAGGGGCATCAGGCCAGTCCTTGAAATTCAGGTATACCATACTCCAAGTTCTGGCGGAATTGGAGTAGGCAGTCGCATAGACGTGCCACAGGTCGTTGTAACGGACAATCGTTGGGTCTTTAACGGACACTATATTATGTGTTTCGTCAGACACCGGCTTGATCAGCACACCTGTAGATTTCCACTGCAACGGCGTGGCGAAACCCATCGTGGGGGTGTCCGCACTTACCGCTGACGACGTAGCTGGTTGGGTTTGGGTGGTTGACTCGGCCGCGAGTATTACAGGGGAGCTTCCAGCCAGCAGCATCGAGACGGCAAGACAGATAAGAATGGATTTGTTCATCAGTCGACCTTTCATAAAAACGAGTTTGCAGAATTAGAAAATATCATTCGAGAGTTATCTCACTTTCGGGCGTCATCCATGCTCACGGTGAATCCCTTCAGAGGTTTACCATCTCCGGTAAGAAACCGCGCACAAAAATCTGTGGCCCCGCTGCCATTGATGACGGCACGGCGCAGGACGATCTGTCTCTTTTTGAGCGTCATTTGTGAGACACCGTATTTCGAATAGATGCGGCCGTATCGTGTCATTGCGTGTCCTTTCCGGGAGCACATGACAAGAATGCGAAGTCAGTCCCTATAGTGCAATATAATACCATGGCAGTGACTCTTTTCGCTAAGGTTAGGTAATTCAGATTCATATTTATATCCCGATATCAAAATTCTTTTCTAAGCAATTTCTAAGTCGAGATGCTCGAATTTCCCAAGCATTGCGAGTTTTACGATCCATCGTGCATTCGACTATTGTACCGTAGTGCGGGTAAATGTAGTATAGTAATTATGTCGGAATCGTCAATTCGGTCTTGTTAGCGGGGCGGACCATCCCGCAGATTATACCCTCTCACTTAACCGCCAGCGAGATAAAAAAGTCTTGTAAGTATTCCGTTTTTTCGTTATACTTTTAATATTTGTGAATAGTGTAACGAAAACAGATGGTGGTCTCGCCGAGTCAAAGGTGGTGGCAAGGAAATAATTCAGGAGGCAATAAAATGAATCACAGACTTATAATTATTATGTTGGCGGCAGTAATAACAGGCGGTATCTGTTTAGCTCAGACAGAACAGCCTGCGATAGTCGAGGATTTCAAATCCTCGACCCTGAACCAGCCCGGCCAGCAATACCCGCAGGTTAACTCTCAAGGCTATGCTCGATTTCGCATCGTGGCGCCCCAAGCCCAGAGCGTCAGGGTGAGCCTGGGCGGACGGGAACGGGGCGGTTTCTCCCTCGATAAAGGCGAGGACGGCATCTGGACGGGTGTCACCCAGAAGCCGCTGGACGAAGGCTTTCACTACTACCATCTCACGATCGATGGGGGGACATTTAACGACCCCGGAACCTTGAACTTCTACGGTTCGACTCGGTGGGAAAGCGGCATCGAAATCCCCGCTCATGACCGGGACTTCTACGCCCTCAAGGACGTTCCCCACGGCCGAGTGCAGCAGATTCTCTTCCCTTCGAAGAGCACCAACACCTCAGGCCGCGCCTTTGTATACACGCCGCCTGACTACGACAAGGATCTGACCAAACGATATCCGGTACTGTACCTGCAGCACGGCTGGGGCGAGGATGAAACCGCCTGGAGCAACCAAGGTCACGCCAACCTGATCATGGACAACCTGATCGCCGAAAGCAAGATCAGGCCCTTCCTCATCGTGATGACCTACGGCATGACGAATGAAATCCGGTTCGGTGGCCTCAGAAATTTCGATATTGGTCCCTTCGAGACCGTTCTCGTCGACGAGTTGATCCCCTACATCGATACCAACTTCCATACGCTCTCCGATCAACCCCATCGCGCCATGGCCGGTCTCTCCATGGGCGGAATGGAAACCAAGTCGATTACCCTGAAGAATCTCGATAAGTTTTCCCACATCGGCCTCTTCAGCGGCGGGACCATCTCCCTGGATGATGTCAACAACACGCCCGGTTTCAAGGAGAAGGTTAAGCTGGTATTTGTTAGCTACGGCAGCCGCGAACTCGGCGGCAGACGCGGCGGCGATCCCAAGGCGAATGCCGACGCGTTGAAACAGGCCGGTAACAACAGTGTCTTTTACGTCTCCCCGGATACGGCCCACGAGTTCCTGTCCTGGCGGCGCAGCTTGCGTGAGTTCTCTCAACTGCTATTCAAGGAAAACCTTTCCAACTCCCTCACTCCGCCTGCTGTGCCGGGCCCTGAACGCGGCGACTCGACTTCGAGGGGTGCCCGCAGAGGGGGAGGACGAGGCGGATTCGGTGGACCGATCGAACTCGGTCCGGACGATAAGCCCGCCTTCGCCGATCCGCCGGCGGGATTCAGAGCCAGGCGTGAGAATGTCCCTCACGGCGAGCTGACTATGGTCGAGTATGACTCAAAGACGGTCGGTACCCGTCGAAAAATGCTCGTCTACACGCCACCCGGCTATTCAACCAACCGCAAATACCCCGTGCTATATCTGCTGCACGGCATCGGCGGCGACGAAACGGAATGGCGGCGCCTATGCCAGCCGGAGAACATCCTCGACAACCTGCTGGCCGATGGTAAGATCCAGCCGATGATTGTGGTCATGCCCAACGGCCGGGCCCAGAAGAACGACCGGGCCGAAGGCAATATCTTCGCCAGTGCGCCGGCTTTCGCCGCGTTTGAAGGCGATCTGCTCAACGACGTGATTCCAGCCATTGAGGCTAGGTACTCTGTTTACACCGACCGTGAGCATCGGGCTTTGGCGGGCCTGTCTATGGGTGGCGGCCAGTCCCTGAACTTCGGCCTCGGTCACCTCGATGTTTTCGCCTGGATCGGCGGATTTTCATCAGCGCCCAATACGAAACGTCCCGCCGAACTCGTACCTGACCCCGCAGCCACCAGGGACAAGCTGAAGCTGCTATGGCTGGCCTGCGGTAACAAGGACGGCCTGATCCGCATCAGCCAAGGCGTCCACAACTACCTCAAAGAAGAGAACGTGCCGCACATCTGGCACGTGGATTCCAATGCCCACGACGCCACCGAATGGGCCAACAACCTGTATCTCTTTGCCCAACAGATCTTCAAGGCGGCTGCGCCGACACTGCCCGCACATCCTGTGGTTCCAGCTGAATCCAAGCTGGTGATCCGGGTGGCGTGTGGGGCCAATCTACCCT
>JAOUEU010000256.1 GCA_029858555.1 Candidatus Zixiibacteriota bacterium | reverse complement strand
GTCTTCAAATTCGATGACATAAAACCGACCGGTGACGACAGCGGCATCATCTTGACCGGTGGGCTCAAAGTCTCCTATGCACCCTCAGCCGACGGTGGTTGTCGCGTAGCCGTTTCACGTCGTATAGTCAGGAATTCTCCGCCACCACCGAGCCGGCGCCATGATTGCTGGATGGAAGAATAGTACGATGGGCAGTTCCGCCGACCATGAGCCGGCATATTTTCATCTAAAGAAAAGTGCCTGGCAGCGTATTATCGTCGCCCAAATCGACGACATCTCCCGCCTGTGTTCGAAAATGCTGCGGGCTGACGTGGTGGCCCTGTTTTACCGTTCCGACAGCGGCTATGATCTGATTCCCGTGTCGATACTGCATGCCGACGAAAACATCAAAGAGATTGGACTGCTCGAAAAGCACTGGGCTGTCAGAGGCCGGGCGGCGCAGCCGGTGGCGACCGGTTTTGAGGTTCTCACCGAGGCCAACCGGCGTGATGACGGTCAACAGGATCTATTCGCGACGGCCAATGGTTTCACCTGTTCGTATTGCAGCCCGCTTTACGATACCGGCCAACTGCGTTGCCTGATTGTCGCCTATTGGTGGCACCGCCCATCGGGTCTTGACTCCCGGGTAGAGAATTTCGTCCCGCCCGTGACCGGAGTGCTGTACCGGCTTCTGTCGCTGACTCATGAGCTGCGCACCAGCGCCAATTACTCCAGAAGGCTCTCCGACCTGATCCGCGTCTCCGACACATCGCTCCGCGAATGTCGTTTCAGCGAGCTCATCACACGGATCGTCAACCAGGTCCAAAATGTTGTCCCAATCGACGGCAGCTGCATCATTTCCAGGGACAGACCCGGCGGCGCCGCCCAGGTACGCGAAAGTAAGGGGCCGGAGCCTTTTGCGGGATATGGCGACACGCTGCTCCAGAGATTGGTTGAGACCTGCGGCGGGGCCGTTTCCGCACACGGAGAAAAACACCTGTGCCATGATCTGAGTCCGTATTTCAAAGACCACTGTGGCGGCGTGGCGGCGGTTGACATATCGCCTGACGATGAACTCAAGTTCGTGCTGGCGGTCTGGACGGCCGATTCCGACGGCTTTTCGGTCGAGGACAGGGAGCTTATGTCCCTTTACGGGCTGTTCGCCGCGGGACTGCTGCGCAGTGCCCTGCTGGTAAGGACCCTCCAGCGAACCAACCGTCTCCTGAGAAAGTCCTCGCAACGTCTGGCCAACCTCGAGACTGTGGCCGCGCTGGCCGACATGACTTCAGGAGTGGCCCATGATTTCAACAACATGATCGGAGCGGTCGTCGGTCGTCTCCAACTGATCAAACTGGAAGTGAAGGATGAAAATACACTGACTAAATTGGACACAGTAGAACAGCTGGTCCTGGCGGGTTCCGAAACCATTCAACGCATCCAACAGTTCGTTACCGCCACCAGGTACAAAAATCTCGAACCGGTTGACCTGAATGAGGTGGTCCGCCGTGTCCTGGCCTCGTCCGAAAGAGAATGGGTGAAGCTCGCCGGAGACAAAAATGTCAAATTCAATCCTCGATTAGCGGATCCGGAGGCGATTATTGACGGTTTCGAGCCGGATCTCGCGACCCTTATCGAGAAACTCATCGAAAACGCGGTGGAACACTCACCCGCGAATGCAACCGTAGAAGTAGTCCTGAAAGCCGACCGGAAGCGCTGCCGGCTGTCGGTTGTCGATCACGGTCCGGGGGTCCCGGAGGACCATAAAGACAAAATCTTCTACCCTTTCTTTACTACCAAGAAAAGCCGCGGAGCCGGGATGAGTCTGGCCACGGCTCACGGCGTCGCGGTGCGCCACGGGGGGACAATTGAGGTAGCCAACAGCCGGTCAGGAGGGGCCGTTTTTACGGTAACCTTTGAGCATCGTGAAAAACAGGACGAAATATCGGAAATAACGAAAAAGACAATCAAACTGGACAGGCTGAGGATTCTGGTTGTCGACGATGATGACCAGATCCGGGAAATTCTGAAAGACATGTTGATTCTGGAGGGTCACCAGGCCAGGGCCTGTCCCGACGGTTACGCGGCGCTGGCGGCGCTCGAGCAGGAGCCGTACGACTTCATGATCACCGACCTTGGTATGCCCGGAATGTCCGGGCTGGATCTGGCCGGTATGGTGCATGAGAGTTATCCCGATATTCCGATCGCCATGATCACCGGGTGGGGCACACAGTTGGATTCCGAGGAAGTGAAGGCCAAAGGTGTTGGAGCCGTTCTCTCCAAGCCTTTTCACTTGAAGGACGTAAAGACTCTTCTTCAGGATTTGGCGTCAGCCTGACCCTTCTTACCTTCAAAAAAAACAAAAAAGGCGTTGCCTTTCAAGCCGCGTCAACTATATTAGGCGCAAGTGTAATTGTTTATAAGTCTTCGGGGTGAGGTGAAAATCCTCAACCGGCGGTGATAGCCCGCGAGCCGGGGCAGGCCCTGGCTGAGTCGGTGGAATTCCGGCGCCGACGGTGACAGTCCGGATGGGAGAAGGTTTATAAATGGCGGCGGCTGTCTGGCTGCGCCTGACTTTTTCCCAAAAATCCCCGAGTGAAATTTGGGTTTTTTTATGTCGACTCCCAGCCTCGATTTCATGCAGCGGGCACTGGTCTTGGCCGAAAAGGGCAGGGGCTCTACTTCCCCCAATCCCATGGTGGGCGCTGTCGTTGTCAGGAACGGACGGGTTATCGGTGAGGGTTTCCATCTCGCTCCGGGCGCGGATCACGCGGAGATTGCCGCTCTGAGAAAGGCCGGCAAGGCAGCTTCCGGGGCCACTTTGTATGTCACTCTGGAGCCCTGTTGTCATACCGGGCGCACCGGGCCGTGCACCGATGCTGTAATCGCGTACGGTATAAAGACTGTATTCGCGGCAGTCAAGGACCCCAATCCCGCGGTTAACGGCAGAGGAATCAGGATTCTGCGAAAAGCCGGGATAACCGTCAGCACCGGCCTGATGAGGGAGCAGGCAACACTGCTCAATGACAAGTATTTTGGGTATCACCGCCACCGACGGCCTTTTGTTATCCTGAAAACGGCGCAGACGCTGGATGGCCGGATCGCTACGGCTTCCGGCGATTCCCGATGGATCACGTCGGCGGCTTCGCGGCGGTTCGCTCACCGACTGCGGGCGGAGGTGGACGCCGTGGCGGTCGGCATGGGTACTGTCCGCAGCGACAATCCGGCGTTGACTGTCCGTCACGTCAAGGGTCGCAATCCCTACCGTATCGTGCTCTCGCGGTCGCTGAAATTTCCTCCTGCCTGTCGGCTGCTGACGGACAATAAAGACTACCGGACAATTATCGCCGGCGGTGAAGATGCCATCGAAAGATTCTCACGTACGAAAAAAGGGCGTAACCTGATTCTCTGGGGGGTAAGGCTCAACCGGCAGGGTATGCCGCAGATCCGCGACTTTTTGGACAAGGCGGCCGACTTCGGCCTGCAGTCCATTCTCCTCGAGGGCGGCGGCACGCTGGCGACGGCTTTCCTGAAAGCCGGGCTTGTCGATAAATACGTCTTGATCACCGCTCCCATTCTGTGCGGACAGGGTGTCGCGGCGGTGGGGGATCTGAACATAAAGAAACTCGGCGATGCCATCCGCTTTGAACATGGTTCGTTTGAGACGTGTGGCATTGATAACATTTTTATCGGCTATCCGCAAAGGAGTTGACCTGGTGTTCACCGGCATCATAGAGGCGACGGGTACCGTCAGAACTGTAGAGAAACGGGGCAATTACCGGGTCCTCTCCATAACGGCGCCAACGGTGACCGACGAACTCCGGGTCGGGGACTCCATCGCCTGTGACGGCGCCTGTCTGACGGTGGTTTCGTGCAGCAGTAAGACCTTTGTGGTCGAGGCTTCCCAGGAGACGGTTGGAACGACGATTCTGAACGGCTATCGGGCGGGCTCAATAATCAATCTTGAGAGGGCCCTGAAGGTAGGCGACCGCCTCGGGGGTCACTTCGTAAGCGGTCACGTCGACGGCACCGGCCGTGTGCAAAGCATCAGAGACGTCGGAGAGTCAGTTGAACTGGCGGTGACCTTTGACGCCAGGTTCGACGAAATGGTCGTCGAAAAAGGCTCGATAGCCATCAATGGCATATCTTTGACCGTAAACTCGGTCCGGTCGGGATGGCTGTCGGTCAATTTGATTCCGCACACCGTCAGAGTAACGTCGCTCGGGAAGCTTAACCCGGGCGACCTGGTGAACGTTGAGTTTGATTTGATCGGCAAACATGTAATAAAAGTTACTGGTAAAACACCCCAGGGACGTTTAACGAAAGAGAAACTGAGAGAGAGTGGATGGAACGTATGAACAATAACGAGACACATTTTAATACCATACCTGAAGCAATCGAAGAGATACGGGCCGGCAGGTTTATTGTGGTTATCGATGACGAAGATCGCGAGAACGAGGGCGACCTGATTATGGCCGCCGAAAAAGTGACGCCCGAGGCGATCAACTTTTTCACCATGCACGGCCGCGGCCTTGTCTGCTGCCCGATGACCGAGGACAGAATCGAGCGCCTCAAACTGAACCAGATGGTCTCCAACAACACTGCTCTTCTGGGCACACGGTTCACTGTCTCGGTGGATGCCATACGCGGAACCACGACCGGCATCTCGGCCTACGATCGGGCCATTACGATTCAGGCGCTGGCCGACGATGCCACCCGGCCCGACGACCTCGGCCGCCCG
>JAOUEU010000255.1 GCA_029858555.1 Candidatus Zixiibacteriota bacterium | reverse complement strand
GCCGGTGAGTGGTCTGGTTGTATATCCAGCTTTCTTTTAATGCCACCGAGAAGTCGGCTGATTCGATCAACATCGGCCGGCTTCAGACTGTTGTCGGCCAGCCACTGGTTGTGCTCGGCAAACCACTCACCGATGCGGTCGGTGATGTCGGCGCCCTGGGTCGATTCTCGGAACAAGCCACCGAGGCGGTCAACACCGTCGATGACTCTCATCCGTTTCTCCTTGGCCGCCACGGCTCGCCCCAGGAACGATTCAAGGAGCTGCTCCAGCGACTTGAGTGTTTCCTGTCGGCTCAATCGGCACTCTCCACGTATGTCCGGGTAATATCTCGCCCGGCGGTGCTGCCCGAGCGCTTCTCCGTCAGATAATCTTCGAACAGCGTCGCCAGCCGCTCGGTCATTTTGGCCAGTTCCGAAGACGATTCTTCGGGCTTTTTTTCGGTCTTGGTTATGATACCGGCCAGCTTCAACTGGGCCAGTTTCTTAAGTGTTTCGTCACGGCCGTAAGTGCTGAGACTGCAGATGCTGTCTACGGATCGGTAACCGTCCACCAGCGCCATTACGTTCCATTCCGGACCCCTTAATGATATGTCCCGGGGACGCTCCGCCTGGGCGGCCGAAAGACAGTAAACGGCGTTCAAATCAGGAAGTGTCTCCTTGATAAGATTTTTCTCATCGAGCCTGCGGAGCCCCTCCAGAATCACGTTCTCGACCGATATATCCACCAGGATTTCTTCGTCCGTGGGGAACTGGTTCTCGTAGAATTTGAATGAGCCGGTCCGCCATGACAGAAGCGAGTACAGCAATTCCTCTATCTGGTCTTTGACTACAGCGTCAAGGTCTGTCCGTTCGATGAAACGGCGCGACATCAAAATCTCACCGAGCCTGCGCGAATTCTCGGTTCTGGCCTGAATTTCGATGGCTTCCTGAAGGTCTTTGTCGCTTAGTTTCCCCCTCTCTTTGAGCAACTGCCCCAGATGGTATGTTTGCCGTGGTCCATAGCCATAGATGATCTTACCGTCCCGAAAATAAATCATGACAATCGAATCATCTCTCTGGATGCCCAGAGTACCGGATTTCCTGCCGGATGCAATCAACTGAAAAATCTCCGGTAATGTGAACTGCTCAATCCTGCCCTGCAAATCCAACTCCATGGCCATCTCCAATTCGGCGCTTCCAGTCAGTCGCCCGACCTGCACGCAGCAACGCGGATAACTGCAGCGTTATACCTTGTGACACAGCCGGATACACACCGACTTCATTAACTCCAGTAAAACCACTTACCCAGTAATAGGTTATAAGCTATTGCTGAATACCCGTCAAGAATAACACATTACGGTTATCCAGTCAATATTGAAGTGCATTGTTGCGCGATTTTTCCTTCAACCACATGCGGAGTAATCCGGTTTTGTTTAGGAACTTGCGTTTTTTATTTCCGCGGCTCCTGACTGATAATATAATACTGCGTCATCGCATTCGAGAGGCGACTACGAAGATATGACGGAGGAAGTCAGAATCACCAAACTTACCCGGGGGGATAAACGGGGAAAACTGGAAATCTCGACCCTCGACAAACCACTGATCGTGTCGCACGAGATGATCCTTCAGCATCGACTGGTCGAAGGAGTCGTCATAACCCCGGCGCAACTGGAGTTGCTTCGGTTCGAAAGTGAGTTATATCTCTGCGACGACACCGCCGCCCGCCTGTTGGCCGTAAGGCAGCACTCTGTCGGCGAACTCAAGGCCAAACTGACGCAAAGGAAATTCAGTGTCGAAGTCGCCCGGCGGGTTATCAAAAAGTACATCGACCGGGGCGTCCTCGACGACAATCACTACGCGCTTAAACTGGCCGAAAAACTGGTAGCCGAGCGGCCCTGTGGAAGGTCCTATCTCGTCGCCCATCTTCGTCGGAAGAAGATCAGTCGCGAACTGGCTGAGGAAACCGCCGACATGGTGCTGACCGGCCGTGAAGAAATCGCCCTGGCGATGGCGTCTCTGGAGAAACGCTGGGCCCATCTTGGCCAATTTGAACTTGAAGTGGCCCGTAATAAATCGTATAATTATTTGTCTCGCCGGGGGTTTAGCTATCCGGCGGCGCGAGCAGCCTTTGAGAAACTCGTAAATCGGCAAAAAGAGGATTAAGAAGATTAAAACATCTGAGATAAGACGTTCTTTTCTTGAGTATTTCAGAAAGTATGACCATCGCATCGTCCCGTCTTCACCGGTAATTCCCTACAACGACCCCACTCTGCTGTTTATCAATGCCGGAATGAACCAGTTCAAGGACGTGTTCACGGGACAGAGGAAGGTTGACTACCGGCGTGCTGCCAGTTCCCAGAAGTGCATCCGGGCGGGCGGCAAACACAACGACCTGGACAATGTAGGTTTCACGGCAACGCATCATACATTCTTTGAGATGCTCGGCAATTTTTCCTTCGGCGACTACTTCAAGGAAGAGGCCATTTTTTACGGCTGGGAATGGATCACCAGGGAGTTGGGGCTGCCCACCGACCGGCTGTATGCCACGGTCTACGAGACCGACGACGAAGCCTTCCAACTCTGGGAAAAGATTGCCCCGGAGCTGAAAAAAGGCCGCATCCAGCGCTTCGGCAAGAAAGACAATTATTGGTCAATGGGCGACGTTGGGCCGTGCGGCCCCTGCTCGGAAATTCATTTCGACCGCGGGGAAAAGTTCGGCACCGGCCCCGACGACATTCTCAACGGCGACACCGACCGTTTTGTCGAAATCTGGAACCTGGTTTTTATGCAGTTTGACCAGCAGCCCGACGGCGGCATAAGGGATCTGCCGAGGCCTTCAGTGGACACGGGGGCCGGCCTGGAGCGAATCGCCGCCATCATGCAACAGGCTGATTCCAATTATGGCATAGATATCTTTAGCCGCATCATCGATGTCCTGTGCCACATCGCGCATTCCGATTACAGAGCCAATATCGCCTCGCATCATGTCATCGCCGACCATGTCCGGGCGCTGACTTTCGCCATCGCCGACGGTGCCGGTATCTCTAACGAGGGTCAGGGCTATGTGCTCCGCCGCATCCTCCGTCGCGCTGCCCGCCACGGCCGCTTGCTGGGGATGGAGGAACCGTTCATCTACCGGCTGGTCGCCACCGTGGTGGAGCAGATGGGGGACGCCTACCCGGAAATAGCCGAAAAACAAAGCCATATCGAGAATATCGTCCAGGTCGAGGAAGAATCGTTCGGCCGCACCCTCGCGACCGGACTGGACCTGTTCGAGAAAATAGTCAAATCGACCAAGGGCAAGGTCATTGCAGGAGAGGATGTCTTCCGCCTTTACGACACCTACGGCTTTCCGTACGACCTGACCGAGATCATGGCCGCCGAGAAAAGCATGACTCTCGATATGCCGGGATTCGAGGAGGCGGTCCGGCGCCAGAAAGAGCTGTCCAAGGCGGCCTCCGGCTTTGCTGAAACGGCGCAGTCGAATATCAAGGACCTGACCGACCGGCTGACACAGGGCGGTCTGGAGAGGCATCCCGTCACGAAGTTCGTCCGGGAGAATCTTAAAATCGAAGCCAACCTGCTGATGATCGCTCACAACTCGGTTCCGGAGACGGCTGCCGTTTTGGACAGGACCCCCTTCTATGTTGAGGCCGGCGGCCAGGCCAGCGATACCGGATCCATTACCGGCGCTCGGTTCAGTATGGAAGTTTCATCGATGTTCAACTACCAGGGCTATTACGTCCACCTCGGCAGAATAACGGAAGGTTCCCTGGAGGACATCACAGCCGGAAAGGTCACCGCCGAGGTTCTCAGCGGTCCTCGCTGGGATACTATGCGAAACCATACCGCCACGCACCTGGCCCACGCCGCTCTGCGGCAGGTGCTGGGGACCCATGTCAGGCAGTCGGGTTCCTATGTCGGGCCGGACCGCCTGCGGTTTGACTTTTCTCACCACCGGCCGATGATGCCCGAAGAAATCCGCAAGGTAGAGGAAATCGTGAACCTCCAGATCCTGACGGGCACTGCCGTCATGACCGACGTCATGGACATCGATACCGCGAAAGCGTCCGGGGCCATGGCCCTCTTCGGAGAAAAATATGACGAAAAAGTGCGGGTGGTATCGGTGTCCGGTTTCTCCAAGGAACTGTGCGGTGGGACGCACGTCGAAAACGTCAGCCAGATCGGGCCGTTTTTCATCACCCTGGAGACTGGCGTGGCATCCGGGGTGCGCCGCCTGGAGGCTCTCACCGGGCGGGCGGCCATCGAATATATGCTGGAGGATAAGATTTTCCGCGAGGAAGCCACGAGAATCATCGGGCGCAGCGACGATGCCATTGAGGGGCTGGAACATCTCAAGCAGCAGAACCTCCTGCTGCAGAAAGAACTCAGGCGCGCCAAAGCCGAAATGTTTGCGGGTGGGCAGACGGTCGGCAGCGAGTCTGTCATCGGTCCGGTAAAACTCGTGACAAACGATTTCGGAGATACCGATCGCGATGTCATGGCCGGGTGGATCGATACGGTCAAACAGCGTAAAGACCCGGAAATCGCGGCGGCGCTGGGGATGATTGACGGCAAGCTCACCTTCATGATGGGCTCGACGGTCGCAGCCGTACGTGACCACAAGATCGACGTCGGCGCCATGGCCAAAGTCATTGTCCCGCCACTGGGTGGTCGCGGCGGCGGTAAACCCGCCTATGCCCAGGGCACCATCGACCCGGGCAAAAAGGACAAGTTTGGG
>JAOUEU010000028.1 GCA_029858555.1 Candidatus Zixiibacteriota bacterium | reverse complement strand
CCGGTACAGATATAGAAGCTCCTTGGACAGATCAAACCGGCGTTCGGGGAATTGCCCCCAGACATCCTGAACCAGCTTGAGCGCTTCGGTGTATGCCTGCCGGCCCTCTAATTCGTTAACGGCCTCGTAATACTGCTCATACGATGAGTACGTTTCTGCCCGGGTCACACCTGAAGTGCAGCCCAGAAAAGTGCCAATGGCAAAGGCGAGAATCCCTGCAGACCTTCTCCTCATCTCCATCTCCCTGTTTTGGCGTTTTTTTTCAACCCTGCGGCCGGAGCCGTTCGCGGCGCGAGACGGCATCACGTATTTTGCAGATCAAATTACTATCAATGACGCAATTTCCCAACTTTTATTGCACGGGAATGCGTCGAACGGCATTCCGAAGGCCCCTCCGGCGGAGCAGCAAGCGAACGGGCGTTCAGATAGTCAAGCATTCGCATGGCGGGACACTGCTGAGTATGTCCGCGAGGATTTCCAGCGCGGACCTGAGGTTTTCATGCGTGGCCGGCTTGACAAGAGCGATGCGAACGGCATTCAGCGGCTTGCCCTTGTCAACGGCAAAAGCGACCGCCGGAGCCACGACGATTCCCCGACGACTCGCCTCGGCTATGAAACAGGGGACTGTCCACGGCTCCGGAAGGCGCAACCAGATGAAATAGCTGGTCGGTTGTGCGTCATAATCATATTGCCCCAGGACTTCGCGGGCCACCGCCTGGCGCGCCCGGGCGTCACGCCTGCGGTTGAGCACAGTCTCTTCGGCGGTACCGTTCTCGATCCAATGTGCCGCTATCTCGAGCGTTATGCCTGAAACCATCATGGTGGTGGCCTGCAGCATATCCAGAAGGCGGTCGTACAAACGCGGCGGAGTCGCCATATAACCTACCCGCAAGCCGGCCGCGACGACCTTGGAGACCGACGCCACCAGGCAGCACCGTTCGGGTCTCAAACTCCAGATCAGCGGCGGCGGCTCCGGTACCAGGCGGCGATGAATGTCATCTTCGACAACCATGAAATCGTACTTTTCGGCCAAATCGGCGATAGCCCGCCGGCGGCACTCGGGAAGGATCGTGTTGGTTGGACTGGCAATAGTGGGCGAGCAGAAAAGAAAGCGCGGCTTCATCCGCTGACAGATTGACTCCATGGCATCCGGCAGCATGCCTTCCCGATCGCCGGGAACACCGACGAGCCGCAACCGCAGCGCATCGGCAATGAGAATCATCCCCGTGTAAGTATGTTCGTCCAGCATGACCACGTCGCCGGGTTCGGATAGTGCGGAAAAAATCACCATCAGTGCATTTTGCGCCCCGGATGTGACAATGATAGAATCCGGATCAACGTCCGCCCCCAGACTCGCCAACCATTTGGCCCCGGCCACGCGATGGTGGTAAAGGCCCGGCACTGTCGGATATTGCAGCATCAACTGCGTTTCCCGCCGTCGCGCTAAAAAGCGGAAGGCGGCCAGTAGATCCGGGTCCTCAGTGCGCGACGGTGCATCCACACTCAAATCGATATACGGCGCATCGGTTCTGAGCAGCCCGGCCACGTACGGCTCTCGTCGACGGCTCTGTCCCACAAATGTCCCGGCCCGCCCCCTGGAATGAATCAGCCCACGTTGCTCAGCCTCAAGATACGCCCGCGTAACAGTACCTACAGCAACGCCCATCTCATCCGCCAACTCCCGGTGAGTGGGCAATCGGAAAAGCAGCGGCAGTTTGCCGCTTGCTATATCATTCGCAAGTGCCTGATAGATAGCTAAATAAAGCGGGCCGCCCCCGAGCTTCAGGTCAGGTTTCCAACTCATTGTCATATTGTAAAGATAAGTCTTAAAGGACTTATGGCAAGTTTTTTATAGTACTATTGCTATATTATGTCATATATATCAAAAATAAATATTTATTGTCCTAGTGACAATATTTCTCTTGACAAGATTGTACTATTCCAATATATTATTTGTGTCGATACGTTATATGGGTTGTAGCTGTATTTAACTATGATGTAAGGGACAGAACAATGAAACACAAATCAATCGTTATCAAAGCGTCGATGCTGACAGGGCTGGTTCTCCTGATGATCGTACCCTGCATCGGGCCCGCGGCCCAGGCATCCGATTGGGCGATACCCGAGCCAGGTCAGCCGGTGCCTGATTTTGAACTGCCTGGCATGGCCGGCGTCAATCGCTCTCTGGCGGACTTCAGCGGAAAATATATCGTGCTGGAGTGGGTGAATTTTGAATGCCGGCATGTCAGGCAGTATTATGATTCCGGAACCATGCAGAAGACGCAGACTGCGCTTGCTGGCAAGGGTGTAGTCTGGCTGTCCGTCTGCTCGGCGGCGACGGGCGAAGACGGGTATTTTGCACCCGACAGCCTGGCCCTTCAACTGGCCGCGGTGGGATCAAGGGCGCTCGACTATCTCCAGGATACGGAAGGGCGCGCGGCCCGCTCGTATGGTGTGCGGGCGACGCCGACGGTGGTTCTGATCGATCCAGATGGAAATCTCGTCTACTCCGGAGCGGTCGACGGTCATCCTAAAGATGATTCGAGCGAAACCGTCGCACATCTCGTGCAGGCCTACGAGACTCATAAGGCCGGTCGGAGACTTGCGGCGGACATGCCCCCGGCTACAGGCTGCCCACTGGCCCATACGGCGGAGAAAGCCCAGCCGGCCGGCTCACAAGGTCATTCGAAAGACTGATTATGTCAGGCTAGCCATGAAGAGTTGAACAAGGGGAAAGATTAAGCCGTCCCCCGGCAGGGTTCTCTGATCCTCCAAGCGCCTTTGCCGAAGGAAACATCGGACACCGGACAACCGTGACTGAAACAGCATCGCTGAAGCTCATAGTCCGGTGTTTTCTTATGCGTGGTGCACCGCACCGATCCTCATGGGTCTCCGCGGCGGGATGCGGCAACGGAAAAGGGAAGCGGCCGGCGGGCTGCTTCCCTTTTCATATATGTACACAATGCAATGCAATTAGGTCTGGAACAGGTACTGGAGTTTCATGAACACCTGGCGGGAGGAAAGTTTCCATACCGGTGAAAGGCTGGGATCCGGCTCGGGCTCATAAAACGGGTACGGATCATACGGCAGGCGGTCATAGTCATAGGCGGTGCCGACGTAGAAGACCGTGAAAGGATTCAGCCGGAAGGTGATCAGGGGGTCGATATCCCAGTGACGGTCGGCAACCATGACATTGTTCGTCTCTTCACCGTTCCACATGGGTATGAGCACCTCCCTGAAAGCGTACTGGACTACCAGTCGGATAGAAAGCGCTTTAGTCGCCTGGAGACGCAGCCGGGTCCTGACGACGTAGTTTTCGAACAACTTGTCGCCGGTTTTATAGTGACTGCTTTTCAGGTAATCGAAATTCGGTTCGATCAGCAAACGGTCAATCGGCTTAATGTCAAGACCTGCGGAGACCGACAGCTCGTTACCTTTATCCAGAACGTTCAGAGCCGCTCCCACCCCGCGATCGATTGACAACGAACAGCCGATTTCGTCGCTTATCCGGCTCCCTCCATCGAGATGGATATGCCAGAGGTCGTTGAAGCGTTTACCGCTCCAGAGTTCGGAACCGGTAGTGTATCCCAGGGAGAAATACGTCTGAGCAAATCTCAAATGCTGATCCCAGGAGATGTTCGTATGGGTCCATTTGCGAACACCGTCGAAATTCCACCTCGTCTCAGAATACAACTGGGGCGTGACATGCTCGACGAGTCCTTTGTCGAAGTAAATATTGTAGCCCGTCCAGGTAACCATATTCCGGTAATTGACCCACGGGTCATAGCCCGTCTCGGTCCTGTAGGCCCGCCCGACCTGGTCAAAATTGATGAGGAAATTCCAGTTCCGGGCATTTCGTCTAAGCCGCGTAATGAAGCCGTAGTCGGTAAACGTCTCCCCGTCGAAGCCAAGAGTATAGTCACTGTTGTCAATGCCCGAGGGGTTATAATAGAGAGCGCTGTCGTCGGGTTCTTCGGTAACCGTCATAATATACTGGCCGTCGATACTGTAATTTCGCGATAGCCGGATGTTCTGGTCAAGAGCCAATATAGAGTTATACCCCCCCGATTCATACCGCCGGTCATTTACGATGAGGCCGATTTGCGAGCCATCACCGATAGAACGCATTGCCCGGAAGACATTGACGTAGCTCTTGCCGACGTTGAACGGCCGCACGCTGGACTCCTCTTTCGGGACAAGGTAATAGCTGTTCTCGTCAACGGCCGTGACAAATCCAAAGCGGTAGGGACCGGAGCGACCCGTGAGCTTGGCCGCCAACTGCGGATCGTTGACGGTGCGGGTATAAAAGGAGTTGAACAAGGTCCGGAAGATGTCTCTTCCTTCCTGGAAAAACGGGCGTCTTTCCGGATAGAAAAGGGCTACGGGCGTATTCACGTCAATCTGGGCGGCGTCGGCTTCTATTTGACTGAAATCCGGGTTGACTGCCGCCTCAAGCATGATGTCGGAGTTGACAGAGTACTTGCCGCCCAGCGAAATCTCACCGTCCCCCTTGCCTCTGGCGAAGGGAAGCTCGGGGTCATAGCCGTCGGTAACATAGCTGGACTGGGTGGCAATCAGAGAGGGCAGAATTTCTATCCCCTTGCCGGGGTGGACATCCTCTATCCCGTTTACGGTGCCCCACTTGCACGGATAGCACTGCTCGTTGCGGTCATTGGCTGCCCAGGAATACTGGTGATAGCTCTCCCGAGGATGATTGCGCCAGAAGTCTATCCGCCATGTCTGCACGTCCTGGTTGGGGAAACGAATGCTGCTGAAAGGCACCGCAATCTCTACCTGGTAGCCGGACTCCGTGATCCTGGCGGCGGAGTTCCATATCAGGTCGTAGCCGGAATCTTCGCCCACGATGTTCGTCCACATGAGATCTTTCTGAACACCGTACGGATTTACAAAAAACTCGTACGCCCAGGAGGCATCCCGGTAGGTGTCAATCAGCACTATGACGGCGTCATCGCCGTTGAACTGGTCACGCTGGCACATGGTGGCCCTGATGGAGGACGGGTCGTCATAGGCGATGAAGGCGACATAAAGGTTATCCTGGTCGTAGGTGACCAGCACCTTCGTTTGCACCATTGGCTTGATGTTGTCACCCGGGTTTCTTTCGACGAAATTATCCGACCAGGCGGCCTTTATCCACCCCGGATCGTCCAGGTCGCCGTCGATCTTTATGGCGCCTGTCGCTTTGGAGACCTCCATGGTCGGATGGAACACAGGCTGGAACGTGTCCGAGGCCATCGCCGAGGCGGCGGATAGAATAAACGCTAAGGCGATTATGGCACAGATAGACAAGGTCTTGACTTGGGTAGCGGACATTTACTGCCCCCTTTCTGCTGTCTCTCGAGCGCACTGCAATAGTTGGCTGCACGCACATGTAATTACTTTAACTGCTCTTCCAGAACTACTGGTTCAGGTCAACCCCTGATATACCCAGACTTACCAGCACGCATTGATGCTCACCGTTTCTATACGGAAGAGTCTGGAATTTGTTTTTAAAAAGTAGCGAGTCTTGCGATTGTCGCAGGGGCTGCGCCTACTAATGAGGAATCACCCTTTAGGCCCGGGCAAAAACCGCCGGCGCAGGGCGGAGAGACAGCTTGAAACAGGGTGGCTTGACGAGAAAATCTACGAGCGCTTGTGCTGACCGGCGGGACCCATCAGCAACGTGAAGTTTTCCAGAAACGAGCGGTCAAAAACACCTTCCTGATCAAAAATTTCCTTTAACGCCACAAACGGCGCCACCGCCGAACGGTACACTCGACGTGTCGTCATGGCATCAAAAACATCGGCGATAGCGACGATCTTGCTATGGGCGTGAATCTCGCCGGACCTCAGACCCCTTGGATAACCCGAACCGTCCTCTCGTTCATGATGTTCCAGAACCGGGTAATACGATTCTTCTTCGATCAGGCCGGTTTCCTTGAGAATATCGACACCCCACTGGGGATGTGCTTTAATCAGCTCCCATTCCCGATCGCTCAGCTGGCTGCGTTTTTGAAGAACCGCCTCCGGTATCATGGTCTTCCCCACGTCATGCAGAAGCGCGCCCGTACCCAACTGGCAGAGTTCCTTAACATCCTCGATGCCCATGAACTGCGCCAGCGCCAGGGAAAATGTACAGACATTCACCGAATGCGAATAAGTGTAGTAGTCGAACGACATTACCCGCAGAAGACTGTGAAAGGCATTTCTCCCGGTAAGAATGAAGGCCACGGTCGAATCCACCAGGCTCTGGCTGCGCCGAATGTTATTCCCCAGGGTGGGGTTGTCCAGCACGTCCTTGACAAGGAGTTTGGCGGAGTCGTAAACTATACCCGCCTTGGCGTTCTCCTCGATGGTCGGGTCCAGAACGATACTCTTTATGTTGGTTTCGAGATATTCCTGGTATTGGCGCCGCTTGTCTCCGGCGACATATAACACCTTGACGTTGTATCGAAGCAGGCCGGAGCGGTTTTCCTCCGTGAAGGGCATGTTAGAGGCACGGTAAAGGACATAGTCCGTACCCGCGCGGACGTACAGATCAAAATCCAGGATTGAATCAATCCGCAGTGAATCCAGTTGTACCGGCATGAACCGGTCGATGGCAGTCTCTGTCTTTTCCGCCTTCGGCAAACTAGGCCCTCCGGGTTTTATATACTTAGACTTCGGCAGGCCAACCATTCCCCTTGACAAGTTTCTCCATCTTTGGTCGGCGCGACTCCCGTCAAAACCGCCGTTCAAATAATACTTGACATCATGGGTTATTATGATAGCTTATATCCGATATTGTTATGGCCTGATTTCCTCAGGGCTCGCCAGGGCCTCTTTTTACAACAGGGAGAACGAAGTATTATGACATTTGGGGACCGCATGAAGGCTGGTTTTGTTGAACAACCGGATGCGGTCGGTCAGGCTGAAGAAGCTGGTCTTGAAGTTGACCGAGGATTTCAGCGCGATGGCCAGAGAGATGAGCAAACACGGACTCCGTTTCACCGTAAGATTCCCCGGCCGAATTAACGAGTCGACTGTCGTTACGGTTGACGGCAACACGGCCATGTGGGGGACACAGCCTTGACCAGATTCCCGATGCAAAGGACGCCCAGACAGCCGTCATCGATATGTAAACGGAAAAGCTCTGGAGGCAGGGACGCCTGACCTGGCATTGGCGTCGGGTCACATAAGCCCAACGTCATCTGCCACCAGTTGGCCGAAGGCGGGAACCGAAAGGCTCCCGCCTTTGTGCTTTGATAGCTGGACGATCTCCCATAATCGAATTGACCGGACCGGCAGACGCCGGCATTTTCATCCCGATGGACTTCCCCCCTGGCGGGACTGGACAAGACGGGGCCGGCCGTCCCATTCCGAGGGTTCATTGACGACTTGCTCGCCGCTGCCGATAGGTGCGGGCTTTAGCGCGCCCCCCGCAGACCAACATCGAACACCAGCGGCCGGAATTGTTTTTCGAAGAGTCGTAATAGACCCATTGACAATCGGGATTGCCGCAGGCCTTAAGACGCCGCCAGCTGCCATCCGCCATGGCCTGTATCACTACCGCCAGCAATCGCCCCAGGGCCTTTTCAACGCCCCTGGCAAGCGGCTCCAGCCGAGCGGAGCCGTCCGGGGCAAAGACCACCGCCAGGTTGAATCTCCCGACCAGCCGATTGAGCCGCCGGACATTGCTCGCCTCAACTTGAGTGCCCTCGTTAGCCCGGATCAGGCCGCGCAGGGCATCGTGAAATGACAGGGCCAGCCTCAGGTCCTGCTGGTCCACCCGACCCGCCGCCGCCAACAAACCATGCCGCACCAACCACTTTTTCAGTACGGCCACACCGTCGATCTCGCGCCGCATCTGAATAAAGCGCAACAGGTTGGCATAACCCTGGACAAAGGCCAGTTCGTCCGGCGCCGGCTTGGCTCCGACCGGCAGCAAATCACGATTTTTCATGCCTGCCATTGATATAATGTAACCTCTCGCTCATGTCCGACGTAAAGTAACCAATAAAAGCGTTTTACCGGTGACGCTGCCAACAATAGAGTTATACGGGTGACGCCGACTTTTGTGGCATTTTTTGTGCCGCACACCGGTTGAAAGCAAGGGTGGGGCGTCAGCCGGAAAGGAGTTTCATGTGTCTTTTCTAACAACTTCTGTTTTGGCGATTGTAGCCACTATGTTAGCCGCGACCGCCTTTTCGCAGGACAAACCGGTCTTCGAAGTCAACCGGCTGACTGAGCACCTTTACGAGTTAACCACCGACGGAGGCGGTTACACGGTGAAGGTCATTGCCTCTATCGGGTCGGATGGGATTCTGCTGGTCGACGCCGGGCAGAAGCAGACGGGTGAAGCCCTGAAGGCACAGATTCAGTCGCTTGGAAACGGAACGCCCAGAATCATTATCAGCACTCATTCGCATGTGGAACATACGGCGGGAAATATCGCCTTCGGCCCCGACCCACTCATCATCGGCCACAAAAACGTCGGGCCGAGGCTGACCTCGGGAAGCTACCTGTTCGATGAATTTCCTGAATGGTCGTTGCCGCGGTTGACGTTCGCTGACTCGATGTCACTCCGGTTCAACGGTGAAGAGATCAAGCTCATCGCGTTTCCGGGAGCACATGACAACAGTGACATTATCGTCTGGTTCACGGGCTCCGGCATTGTCTGCGTGGGCGCCCTGTCCAATGGTTTCCATTTCCCCTCCGTCGATGGCGTGACCGGTGATGTTTTGAAATATCCGAAGATTGTCGGACAAGTTATCGACCTGCTGCCCGATGATGTCAAAATCATCCCGGGGCACGGTGAAGACTGCACCATGGACGATTTCCGGGCTTTTCACAAGATGCTGGTGCAAACCCGAAAAATAGTCGAGGAGGGATTGGCCGCAGGCAAGGACCTGGCCGCGCTTCAAGAAGAGGATGTTTTGAAGGACTGGACATCTTTCGAGGGCAGTTACGTCGACAGAAACCAGTGGCTGAAATACCTGGTCGAGGCTCTGCAGGAAATCGATTCCGGCAAACCGCCTTTGAAGAAAATCTGGGAGCCGATGTACTATGCTTACGCCGAAAAAGGCGCCGACGCGGCGATCGCGCTTTACCGGCAGTTGAAAACCAATCAGGCGGACGAATACATGTTCCGCGAAGTCGACCCGGTCATAATCGGTTTCAAGCTGTACGACAACAAGAAACTGACCGACGCCATAAAGTTCTTCGATTTAGCGGTGGCGGAATATCCCGACGGTGAGTACGCCTGGCTGAGTTACAACAACATCGGCAAAGCTTACAGGGAACTGGGAGAAAAAGAGCTGGCGGTAAAGAACTACAAGAAATCACTGGAACTGAACCCGGAGAACACGCGCGCCGCCGAGGCTCTGAAAGAACTTGAAGGGGAATGATGCCTCGCTGACAGGAAGAGCCGGCGAGTCAAGCCGACACGGATACGTCCGGTTTTACGATACGGCACCGCTTTTCACCGGACTTGATGGTTCAAAAAACGGCTATAGTCGTCGCCAGCAGGGCCACGGCTTCGAAGATCTCTTCGAGGCTGCAGGCCTTGCAGTGCACCGCGCGAATACCCAGTATCTCCGAGGTCTCCGTGTTGATGAGCTTAACCGAGATTATCTTGTCGTGCCCCAGCTCATCAACACTGCCTGTTATGAGGTATTGCGCCCCAAGAATCTTGCCGATTTGGGCCGCTTGTTGCTCGGTATATCCCGACCGCTGGAACTCGATCTCTTTGATTACTTCGTCGATTTTGTTTCTTTCGACAATCCGCACATGCGGGCTGTTGACCAGCTTGCTCTCCAGGAATCTCGGGACTGACTGCCCCAAGTTACCCGACTCCTCGGCGCTGCCGAACGGGAGCACCGCGACTATGTACGGTCCCCCAAATTGGATAAGCGGGGACTCCGGTGTTGTAATGGTGAACCGGCTTCCCAGGCAGGTTGTCGCCGGGGCCTCAATAGTAAGTTCCCACAGTCCCAGCCGAGACGACTTCCTGCTTTCGGCGTCAGATGTCGCCACCGCCAGCCAGTCGGCATCGGGCGCGACGGCGTACTGCTGAATCGCGCCTTTCAGTTCATATTCGTAGTCGACTCGGCCAGTCGAAGTATTCCTGAAGGACAGCGTGTTCACCTGCAGGGTCGAATTATCCAGAACGATGTAGCAGTTGCGCGGGGTGAGTTCAAGCAGGCTGACCGACTTCTGATTGTCCTCGAGCACTTTCACCAGAGAGCCGTCACTCCAGTCATAGAAAGCGACCTGGTATTTGAATTTCATGCCCCGCCCGCCTTTTTCAAGCACCTGCTCGTCAAGGCCGACGGCGATAAGACGGCCATCGGTGCTGGAGGTAGCGACCACGATATCATTGCCCGAATTAGGCACTGTGTGCACGGCAATGTCAACCTGCCGTGCGATAACCTGCCGGTCGACATCCCACCAGATGATGCGTTTGTCTTTACCCACGGAAATTAACTCGCTGTCGTTAGAGCCGAAGGCGACAAAAACTACGTCCTTTTCATGCCCCTTGAGCTTGCCCTTTAAGGATCCTGACGGAAATTCCCACAGGTAAATCTCCCTGGAGGAACCGCCGGCCACAATAAGCCTTCCGTTCGGACTCAGGCTTATACAGGCGGCCTTGCCCTTGAGATCGCTCAGGGTGTTGGTCAGAGCCCCGCTTTCCAAATCCCAGATCGAGATTTTCCCGTCATCGGACGCCGCTGCCAGATACTTGCCGTCGCCACTCAAGACGGCCGCGTTTACCGCCTTTTTGTGAAACTGCAGGTTGTGGAGCAAATCACCGCTTTCGGTGTCCCAGACATATACCGGTCCTTTTAGAGTACCGGCCACCACCAGGCGGCTGTCATCGCTAAACGCTATGGCCGTGATCTTTGTCGTCTCGACGCTCAGACCCCTGGCAAGATACGCACTTACCTGGGAGAGCGCCCCTGTCGCCAGGCAGAGGAACCACCCCGCACATAACCACACTACTCGCTTCATACAGAACCTCGGAGCCGGGTTGCGATGACGCCCACTCGGCCGCTTCGGGGCTTAAAAGAAAGCCGAGATACCGCCGAAGATAAGGAGGCTTATGTCGCCGCTGCCAAGCCCAAAGCCCAGGTTGCCGGATACATCGTAGGCCACGTAATCATTGAGGAAGTACTTGAAGCCGCCCCCGGCCTGGAGGTACGTGAAATCGCTGAAACTCATGGGCTCTTCCGGTGACAGGTCATACTGGTAGATCTGGCCGCTGACATAGGGTACCATCTTCTCACCGGTGACGAAATTGTAGCGGCCGAAAAAGGTCAGGCTGATGTTGGTTTCATCATAAAAATCGCTGCCGACATGGGAAATCATTGGCCCGCCTCCCCATTCCATCTTCGGCGTCACGAAGTAGCCGTAGGTGGCGCTGATGGTGACCATGGTGATGCCTTCAACAGAGAAAAGCGAACCCTGCAGTTGTACTTCCTTATCCCCTTGTTCCACCTGGGCGCCGACCATCGGCACCAGCAACAAAACCAGCAACGCGGCGATGATAGCAACTCTCATCTCTTCCTCCAAAACTACTTGAGGTTGGTTGTGTGACGAGCAAAACCTATCAAATTGCAATTCTCAAAGCAAATAGTTTATCGAACTCCGGACGTTTCACCTCCCGGGTCGCCACAGTACGGTGACAAAAAACAAAAACCGTCAAAAGTTTCCGCTTTTGAAACAAATGTGGATGTACTGGCGTATATACGCTAACATGAACTAGAATACTTCGTCATATCTGATTCTCGACTCCCGGAACCGGGAGTTACCCGCTCGGCTCGCCCGAGTACACCCAGTACATTGTTTACAAGGAGTTTCTGATGAAAACATCGTTTAAAACTTACAGTCCGGGGTACGATTTCATGCGGATTCGGCAGTTTCTGATCGATACCTTTGCGCTTTACCAAAGACCGTTCAACTGGCTTATCGACCGCTGGAATTTCTGCCGCTATTTTGTCGTCCCGGTGCACTCTTTTTACAGCGTGAGCCATTTCGGCATACCGACGAATACAGCCGTACATGGTCGCGACGAACTGCCCGGCTGGGAAAAAACAATCGGCATTTGGGAAAACGAGGATGAAAACATCGTCGGCGTCGTCCACAGCGAAAACGAAGAGCCGGGCGAGGCCTGGATTCAGATTCACCCTGACTATACTTTTCTCTACGATGAGATGGTGACCTACATCGAGGCTCACCTGGCCGACCGCGTCGACAAGCTCGGGTATGTAAAACTCTATATAAACCACGGCAGTGAACTCGAAAAGGTAGCGCGTGCCCGCGGTTACCGCAATCTCGCCCGAGATACCACGCACCTGGAGTACGTCATCGATCAGCCACCCGAGGTTAAGCTGCCCGACGGCTTCGTCATAAAGAGCGTGCTCGAACATGATGACGTGGACGCGCGCCGCGCAGCTAAGGCCATCGCTTTTGACCGCAATTACTGTCCCTCGCGGTGGCACCCGGCATCGGCATTTATCGAAATGCAGCAGGCGCCGGATTACCGCAAGGATCTTGACCTGTGCATCATCGCGCCCAACGGCGACTGCGCTTCCTTCGCCACCGCCTGGATTGACGAACAGAACCATTACGGCATATTCGAGCCGGTGGGTACCCGCCGGGACTACCAGGGGCAGGGTCTGGGGCGGGCACTTCTGATGGAAGGTTTCAGGCGCATGGCCCGGCAGGGCGTGACGCGATCCTTTATGGATTCCGGCAACGAGTTCTACCGCCGGGTCGGCTTCAAGGAGACACCTTATAAATATGGCCGGTGGATAAAGTACCTCGAACTATAGGCGGAAATCATTCGGAGGGGAGAAGTTGCTGAGCTTCTCCCCCCTAATTGTGCTGGCTGGCCGGCGTTACGAGGCCAGCCGCGGCTTTTTCAGGGTCTCTCGTATTGGAAAGTGTACGTCTGAGTTTCCGCGTTGGTGAATGTCCACTGGATTTTGACCAGGTGACCGCGCTCGTCATACTCGAACGCCAGGTCCGCATCCGGACCGCCCGTGCTCTTGAAGCTTCCCGCCGCATATTCGCCGTCGTCGCCGTGCGTGAAAGTAAGCGTTCCCGACAGCCAGGTGTCGAATTTGTCGTACTCGGCGCTTACCAGCCGGGTGTCTTCATCATACTTGTATGAATCCGTGCCCACAATACCGTTGGAGAGCTTAACCGTCCTTTGCGTTATCTGCCCGCTCTCGTTTGTCTCGTAGGTCAGAACGGCACTCAAACCGCTGTTGTATTTGCGATATCCTTTAGTCAGCCGCCCCCGGGCATCGTACAGGTAGCTGACGTTGGTGGTCATGCCGTCCGTGCGGCTGAATCGCCGAGTGATCAACTTGCCGGTCTCGTCGTAGTCCCATTGCGTGGGTCCGCCCAGCACGTTCGAGTAATCGTAGCCCTCCGCAATCACGCGGAAACCATCATCGTTGAGCACGAATACGTTGGGAGGAGTGTACCGTGCGGGCGGCGTCCCCGGGTACGCTTCGTACTCGTAAACAAAGGTTTGACTCCAGCTATCCGGAAAATCCCACCACTCTCTGACCAGGTTACCATCGGCATCATACGTATACTGAATGCTTCCCACGTCCTGAGCATTTTGAGTGATATGCCCCGTCATTTTTCTGCCGTTATCATAAGTATACGTAATCTCTCCGGAAAACCAGCCGGTGAATCTGTCGCAATTCGCTTTTATGACGTTGCCGTCCTGGTCATATTCATAGGTCGTGGTGCCGGACACCCGGTCCGATCTCTGGAAGTGTTCCGCGATCAGATTCCCCTTTTGGTCGTACTCGTAGGTTTCGGCTGAGGTAATCCCGTCCGAGAAATCGCGATACTTGCCGACCAGATTGCCCCGCTCGTCATGTTCATAATGATTCAGAGAACTGCGCCTTTCGCTGAACGACTCCCACACGGCTTTATACAGCCGGCCGCCGGGGTCATAGTCGAACGTGGTCAGGCCCTTCTCCCCCCCTGCATTTTCGTAATGAAGCCGAATCAGGCGGTATCCGCTGACCCCCGATTTGTTCTTAAGGCCGGTGGAGCCGGCGCTGCCGACACTGCACAGGCACAGGCATCCGGCCGCAAGCACCAGCGAGAGACACGTAATGTTCATAATCCGTCCTGCATCAAACTTAAATGTTTCCTGCCTAAAAACGTCATTGTCACATTCTATGTTTACTATCAGGGCTAATTCTGTCAATAAAACTGCGCGGAATCAGTGAAACTTTATGTAGGCACCTACGTAATACCGGTTATGGCAAAAACAGATTACATCGCCAATCTTGGGCCTCTGGCCCTGGTCAGCCGCCTGCGACGGCTTTTGAACAGGATGGTCGCCGACGGAGAAAGAGTCTATCGGGAAATGGATTTTACGTTCAAAGTGAAGTGGTTCCCGGTCCTGCATCTGTTGAATAAACGTTCGCCCATGGCGCTGACCCGGATTGCGGAAACTCTCGACATGGCTCACCCCTCTATTATCGAGGTCAGCGATGACATGATCCGAGAGGGATTGTTGGTCTCGCGCAAAAGCACCAGCGACAGGCGCAGGCGGGAACTTGCCCTGACAGCCAATGGCAGGCGTCTTTGCGTCAGGCTACGGCCGGTCTGGAAAGCCTTTAAGCAGGCCGGCGATGAGGTCAATACCGAACTCGGCAATAACTTCCTGGAATCCCTGAAGAAGCTCGAAACATCGATGGAGGCGCAATCAATGTACGACCGGATTTGCTCCCGACTCGACAGAGTCAATAAAGAAAAGACTATCTCGACTAAACCCATCCAGCAGAGAGGAGGCACCAAGTGACTGGCATATTTCGCACCATCTTGCTTGAGGTTGCCGCCGGCCTGCTTCTCGCAGCGACGATCTTACTGGCCGGCGAACCGGCCGACACCGCCGCAAACCGCCTTGACAGAAAGGCGATTGTCGACTCGGTGCTGGCTCGCTTTGACGAGCTGTACGTCTACCCCAAAAAGACCACGGAGATGAGGAACTATGTCGAGGACAAACTGAAAAACGGTCGGTATGACGAGTTTGATGAGCTGAGCCGCTTTGCCACCCAGCTTTCGCAGGACTTGATAACGGTTTCTCAGGATCGTCACATCGCTGTTTATCGCGCGTCCAACTACCCCTACCTGGCGGCCGATGGCGATACTTTGACGACCGCAGACGTCGCCAGACGCGCTCGGGCTAATTTCGGCTTCGGCGAAGTCAAGCGACTTACGGGAAACATCGGTTACCTGAGATTCGATCGCTTCGAGCACCCGTCAATCGCCGCCCCCACGGCCTCGGCGGCCATAGCCTTTCTGGCTAACTGTGACGCCGTTATAATCGATCTTCGCGAAAACGGTGGCGGCGAGGAGGAGATGGTTCAATTCCTGCTAAGCCATTTCTTCCGAGAACCCACCCACCTTATCAATGTCTACGACAAGGATAGCAACCTGCTCAGTCAGTCCTGGACCTATGCCTGCGTGCCCGGCAAGGCTCTGTATGACACCGAGCTCTATGTTCTAATAAGCCGGCGCACAGCTTCGGGCGCGGAAGCCTTCTCCTACGATTTAAAGTGCTACCGCCGGGCCACTCTTGTAGGCGAAACCACCAAAGGCATGGCCCACCAGATAAAGATACTTGATTTGCCCCAGTACGACCTGCGCCTTCATGTTCCCTACGCCCGACCGGCCAGCCCCATTACCAATGCCAGTTGGGAAAAGACGGGGGTTACTCCTGATATCGAAGTCCCGTCGGCTCGCGCCCTGGGTGTGGCGCATCTCGAGGCCTGCAAGAGACTCATTGAGAAAAGCGCCGACGAGGACGCCCGACGTGATTTGGAATGGGACATGACGGCCATCAAGGCCCGGGTCGATCCCATCATGCTGTCGCAGAGCAACATGGCCGTGTACACCGGTCAATATGCGGGCGGCACGTATGCCATTCACATCAAGGACAGCCGCCTTTACTGGCGGTACTCCGACGGCGTCGATTATGTCTTGATTCCGTTGACGGCAGATTTGTTTGGCTTCGATGACACCGACGACGTCCGCCTGCAGATTGTCAGAGATGCCAGCGGAAAAGTGAACGGTTTCCGTCTCGTGTACCGTGACGACGGTGACGGACCGGTAAGAGTGCGCACCGGCGATATATAGATATATGCCGTACCTGCGCGCCCGGCCTTTAGAAGCTGCAATTATTAGCTGATTGGATCAGATCGACCTGGTACCGACCCTTTCCATTGCCGCAATCGGCTGGAGACCGGCCCGCAACTCGCCTGCCGTTTCTGCGTATAGACTACCAACAACCCCTAATCAACATAAGGAGGGAAAACAATGGGACTGGTCAATCTCAAAGAGTTGCCCGAACTACAACTTGCCGAAGGGGTCATGGCGCGGGTCGTCACCGCCCAGACAATATCCGTGCTGCACGTCACGATTGAGGCCGGGGCAATCGTCCCCGGTCACTCGCATCACAATGAGCAGGTCGTCAATGTCGTTGAAGGCGAACTGGAACTCACTGTCGAGGGTACCAAATACAGCCTCGGGCCGGGCAACGCCATGATACTTGCCCCCAATGTCGAGCATTCCGCTCGCGCCGTGGTCGACTGCCGTGTTGTCGACGTTTTCCACCCGGTGCGGGAGGATCTCCGCGGCACCGACTTCGGTGGGTACACGGATTAGACTCCGAGGCGGCCGCCTTCTGCAGATTGCTTCTTAATCTGCAGGCAACCCTCGCAAGGGCCCGCCGACGTTTCCATCCGGCACCTTTCAACGGAGTTTCGGCTGGCGGGGGCTTTCCTCCCCCGCCGCCTTCCGGCGGCCTTGCCAGCCTATTCAATAGTCCGAACCACAGATTTCACCAGACACCCGGTGTCTCGTGCCTGCCTGCTGATACGCTTCAGAAAGAAACGCCGACACGTGGGAAGGTTTGCAGGTTGCTGTTGAGGTATTTGACATTGACTCTCCGGTATGATAGATTACTCTGAACAAACGTTGTATAATGTTCTGTTAGACGTTGAACATCTCTATTGAAGAAGACAAATCATGAATCCGGGAAAAATCATATTCCTCAACGGTGTTTCCAGTTCCGGGAAATCCGCGCTGGCAAAAGAGTTGCAGAAGCGCTTGACAGAAGATTACCTCCATCTGCAGTTGGACGCCTTCATAGATATGCTGCCTCGCAATGACGACCTGGACATGTTCATGAAAATGGTGAACGGCATGAACCGATCCATCGCGGCGATGACCGAGGGCCAGAACAACTTGATTGTTGATCACGTCGTCATCGAGAAGGCGTGGCTGGATCAGTGCCTGGAACTCCTGGGTGGTCGTTATGTTCTGTTTATCGGTTTGCATTGTCCGCTGGAGGAACTTGAGCGCCGGGAACGAAAACGCGACAGTCGACGCCAGGGTTTTGCCAGGGCGCAGTTCAACGGGATACATCAGGGGAAGATATACGATATCGAATTGGACACCCATGTTCTGAGTGTGGACCAGTGTGCGGAGCAGGTGCTTGATTTTTACACGACCAGCCGCCCAACGGCGTTCGACAGAATGAGAGCCGCTGCCGGATCGGCCCTTTAACAAATCAATTCACCGGGCACCGTTGCGCCGGCATTCTCGATCGTTGTGCCACCGATTGTGCGTACGACACTGACAGACATAATTGAGTTGTTTTGTCTGGATTCCTGCGAGCCTGATATTTTTTTAACAAAGGATTCTGGCGGCGGCCGGAGGATTCTCCGCCTGCGGTGCCACCCCGCGTGTGCCGCCTACGGGACAACCCGGGCTCTGGTGCCTGCCCGCCGGGGGCACGGTTTTCCCTTTGTTTTCTGTCGTTTTCGCTGATTCTGTTAAGAAAGTGTTAGAAAGAGGTGTATGTCATAATGGATGTAAATATTCTATTTAAGAATAATTTACTTCTGGAGGAAGAGGAAATTGTGTATTTGTCTCGGATCTTGTTGACATTGATTATGCAGTAGGCTACGCTGCCATAAACATATATTGTATGATATCATGTTTTGATTCCAAGGAGACACGCAATGGATAATCACGTGTATGTTGTGGCTACCATAAAGCCGTGGAATATCGAGGTCTATAATAAAATTATCAAGAACTATCCGGGCGAGTGGCACTTAATTAGCGAGCCACAGGCTTTGACTGTCGACAAGATAAAGTCAATCGCTCCGAAATATATCTTTTTCCCGCACTGGAACCACATTGTTCCTGCTGAAATACTCGATATAGCGACTTGTGTCTGCTTCCACGAAACCGATTTACCATACGGGCGTGGTGGCAGTCCTTTACAAAACTTGATCGCTCGTGGTCATAGAGAGACCGTCGTCACCGCTCTAAGAATGTCTGATGAGCTTGATGCCGGTCCTGTTTATTTGAAACGACCGCTGTCTTTAGAAGGTTTGGCTGAAGAGATATTTATTCGAGCAGCACACACCGTCGCAGAAATGATTAAGACAATAATCACAGAAAACCCGGAACCAAAACAACAGACCGGCAAATCAACACTCTTCACGAGGCGCAAACCAGGTCAAAGCAAAATACCGACCGAGATAAATAGACTTGCCGATCTGTTTGATCACATCAGAATGTTGGACGCCCACAGCTATCCCAGAGCTTTTTTGGAAAGCGGCGGTTTCAGATATGAAATATCGAGACCGGCCTTGAAAACAGGAGAAATTCTTGCCGACGTTCGTATCACCGAAATAGAGGGCGATGGCAATGATTGACTTAAAACAGTATAAGTGCGTTTTAACTTTCTTCGCTCATCCTGATGATGAGACTTTGGCAGCCGGCGCGACCATACATAAGTTGACAAACCTTGGTATCGAAGTTCACGTCGCAATACCGGCTACGGGAATCCATAGCAGGCAAAATGTGCAAAAGGAAAAGCAACGGGATGCTGATCTGATGGAACTACGCCGAGATTGCGAAAAAGCGATGGCGGTGCTTGGCATCCCTCCATCGAACATCTATCTGGGTGATTTTCCCGATAATGAGATGGACAAGCACTCCTTATTGGAAACAATCCATTGGCTGGAGCAAATACTGCGCAAGGTGAAACCCGATTTAGTGTTCACTCATCATCGTTATTGCACAAATATCGACCACCGTTATTGTCATGAAGCCCTGATGGTAGCGACAAGGCCGGGGACGGACAATCATGTCACGGTGCTATGCGGAGAAGTTCCCAGCAGCACGGGCTATCTCAAACCTGTTCAGTGGGAGCCAAACTGCTATATCGAGGTTTCTGAAAGCAACGTTGAATCAAAAATAAAGGCTATGGAAACATATAAAGGTGAGTCACGCCCCGATCCGCACCCACGTTCAAGAGAAGTGTTGAGGGCTTTAGCTAAAGTACGCGGTTCAGAGGCAGGGTTTTATTTTGCTGAAGCATTCATGATTTCAAGGGCCTTTGCGTAGGCCGCTATCGTACGACATAAGCATCAGCCGGACTTTTTTCGCCATCTATTTTATGACCGGCCTCGCGTCAAGCGACGCCATCACAAAAAAGCCCCTCTTCGAGGCGTTCATGTTTGGTGGCGGGGGGAGGATTTGAACCTCCGACCTTCGGGTTATGAGCCTGTACATTAGTCCAAACAGTAGATAGCACCAGGCACTAATAGGCAATATTAGCAATTACTTAGCTTGAGCCTTTTGTCTGGTGTTTTCTCTTATTATCTCTTGTTTTGGCTAAGTATGTTAGAAAACTGTTAGAAAGAGGTGTATGTTAACGGGCATAGACGAGCATTACACTTTCGACTATAAATGTGATTGTCGATCACGTTGTTGCGGATGAATGTTCCTCTATCATGAGAAAAAGAGGGTTACTGCGGATAGATCATCGTTAGACCAGGAGTGCATATG
>JAOUEU010000254.1 GCA_029858555.1 Candidatus Zixiibacteriota bacterium | reverse complement strand
CGGCAAGATTGAGATTACCGCCTTCGGCCACAAACTGGCTGTCGATAGACGTCAAGAAGGGCGCCTGGTTGCCGGCCCAGATAACCTCAATCGTGATAAGTTCCGAATCAACGTCAGATGAATACACGGCATCGGTGGCGTAGAACGTGACATCGTATGTCCCGGAATCGGCGAACGACGGTGTCCAGTCAAAAACGCCCGTGCCGTCAAGATTATCAACGAAAGTTGCCGTGCCCGGCAGGACCGAGGTGGTCAGAATCGGAATATCACCGTCACCGTCGACGGCGCTCACACCGAAGCTGAGATTGACGCCTTCCGTCGTGCTCTGCGGGCCGATAGCAGCTAACACCGGCACCTGGTTGGTGCCACCGACAGTAATTTGTACCGGCAGCGAATCGGCCGCCAGGGAATCATCGGTGGCTATGAAGGTCACGGTATAGATGCCCTCCTGAGCCAGGTCAGGACTGAAACTGAAACTGCCGGTGCCGTCCAGGTTGTCGTCATAAGTGGCGTTGGCAGGGATATCGATGGCTGTCATCACGGGAGGCACACCCTCAGGATCGGAGGCCGTGACGGTGAAGTTCAAAGTGCCGCCTTCGGCCACAATCTGGGCGCCGATCGTATCGATGGACGGGAACTGGTTCCCGGCCTCGGTCACGGTTATCGCTACCACTGCAGAGTCTACCAGCAACGGATCAAGAGCATCGGTGGCATAGAAAGTCACCTCATGCGGTCCTGATTCCCTGAAGGTGGGTGTCCAGTCAAAACTACCGGTGCCGTCGAGATTATCGACAAAGGCCGCCGTACCCGGCAGGGCCGACACGGTCAGGACGGGTATTTCCCCGTCGAAATCGGAGGCCGAGACACCGAAAGTAAGGTTGATACCCTCAAGCACCGATTGATCGCTGATAGCCGCCAGGACCGGTGTCTGGTTAACGTGATTGACGGTTACGACGACCGCCTCCGAATCCACCAGCAAGGCGTCGTGCAAATCGGTGGCATAGAACGTAATATTGTAGCTGCCGGAATCGGTCAGAGTTGGGGTCCAGTCAAAAATCCCGGTGCCATCGCCGTTATCCGTGTAGGTTGCCGTGCCCGGCAGCGCCGAACTGGTCATGATGGGAAAATCTCCGTCCGGATCGCTCGCCGAAGGAGTAAATATCAGTTGCACTCCCTCGTCGGTCGACTGCGCACCGATAGCGGCGAGAACGGGCGGCAGGTTGATGTCACCAACCGTAACGGTCACCGCCTGGGAATCCACCAGAAGCGGGTCCAGAGCGTCCGCGGCATAAAAAGTTACACTGTAAGTGCCTGAATCATTGGAGGTTGTGCTCCAGTCAAAAGTGCCCGTGCCGTCCAAATTGTCGACGAAGGTCGCCGTGCCCGGCAATGCGGAGGCAGACAGAACCGGGAACTCGCCATCGAAGTCGGAAGCCGAGACACCGAAGTTCAGGTTGGCGCCTTCGAGCACCGACTGGTCGCTTATAGTCGCCAGCACGGGTGTTTGGTTTACATGGTTGACCGTTATTACCACCGCCTCGGAATCAACCAGGAGCGCGTCAATGGGGTCGGTGGCATAAAATGTCACATTGTACGTGCCGGAGTCGGCGAAGGTCGGCGTCCAGTCAAAGGTTCCGGTGCCGTCGCTGTTATCCACATAAGTAGCCGTACCCGGCAGGGCACTGCTTGTCATAAGGGCAATATCACCGTCCACATCGCTGGCCGAAGGACTGAACGTAAGCTGTACACCCTCGTCAGTGGCCTGCGGCCCGATGGCGGCCAGAACCGGCGAACTGTTGGGGTTGTATATATAGGCCCCGGTAAGTGTATTAGACGCCAGGGCGGAGGCCGTGTTGGTCACAAAAACATCAGCGGCGCCGACCACCCCCGGGGGAGTAAGGCCGGTAATATGGAAGGGTGAAACAACGGTAACGCTGGAAAGCGATGAGGTGCCGATCACCGCGTCCACTCCGTTTACGTCGAAGCCCGAACCATAGATGCTGACGAAAGTATTCCCATAGGCGGAGCCGTTATTGGGGACAATGGAGGCCACAACGGGGGCACTGACCGCAGCTGAACTGACCGTCAAAACAACGGAATGCCGTGAATAGTTGCCGGAGCCATCTTCAGCCATGATTAGATAATCATACGAGCTGATCCCGTCCACGGTATTATCGACAAAGAAGCTGTCCGCGACGCCCGGATCGGAAATAAGGCCGGCAGGGTTGTCTTTGCGGAAGAATGAGCCGTTTGACGACGCCAGGCGACGATAAACGTGATAGGTCAGACCCGGGACTCCATTCCACGTGATCACCATACTGGATGCGGACACGGGTGTGCCCAGCAGACCCGTCGGCTGCGCCGGCCACGACACCGGGGCCAGCAAAACGTTTTCCTGCTGGAATGAGTTACTCGGGATGGTCTTGGAAAGCCGGTGGCCTTCCCCGTTGATGGGATTATAGAAATAGTAAACATACGGATTTCCAGGAGCTTCGGTCAGATAGTTCTGGAAATCGTCATACCAGTTACCATTGTCGTATCCCGCACCATCCGAGGACTCAATTCTTATCTCCTCGTCGGTGTTATCGAGAAAACCGACAAAGAAGATTTCCCCATTGGCAGGAGTCGACAAATTGGAATTCAGCACACTACCGGTAATGGAACCCTGAGCTAAAACCGAGGTCGACATAACCAGCAGCGCCAGCAAGGAAAGTCCCAGAAGGTTTATCACTCCAAACAATGGTCTCTTATTTTGCACTACGGCACCTCCATATATCTTCAAAACAAGAATTCTCATAACCAACCCAACCTCTACGGACCAGGGAAGGCACCATCGACGGCCACATTGGCCTGGTACGGCTTTCCGGCCTTCACCGGGAAGTTGGTGCCAAATCCTGGGGCAAACCGCGCGACGTAGCTCTGCGACGCCGCCACAAATTTATTCAGTGTATTTAGAACGCCCGGGATGTAATCGATGACATCCTGAGCCACAGCAAACTGGCTCTCAAGCTCAAAGGGAATCATCATGAAGTTGAAGTCCGTGATAGACGTAGTTATCAGCGGGTAAGAGATACTGCCCGAATCGGGAACGCTGCCGGCCACCGAGAAGATGCTGTTGACGGCGGCATTGATCTGATATACACGGCCCGGCACCACCACGAAGTTCACGCCGAATCCGGCGGCAAACCGCGACTCGAAGTTTTGCGATGACGGCTTGAAGTTATTGACCGTCAACACATTGGCGCTGCCAATGGCGCTTATCAGGTCAACCGCCGTCGCAATCCCCGTATTTGCAAAAGGAATGCCGACAAGATTATAGTTAGTGGTCGCCGTCACAACCAGTTCGTAATCATATTCCCCGACGCGGTTTGATGGTGCCGCGCTGTAGCCATTGGTGTCCACAGCCGCCACTACATAGAAGTACTGCACCAGGGTGTCTCCGACGACATTGACGCCACCGATATCATTATCAGTGAAGGTCAGTGTGAGTGCGTCAGTCGCCCCCACCGAATCGGTCTCTGTCGGGGTGAAGTAGGCCGACGTTCCACGGTATATAACATAGCGGTCGATCGTTGTTGTCAGACCATCCGTATCCAGGGTCACCGCCGACCAGCCAAGCTCTATGGCATCCGCAACAATCTGAATGGAAAGATCATTTATAGCCACGGGCGGGGAGGCATTGGTCACGGCAATTACAACGGTGTCGGGAATCGAGAAAAGACTGCCGTCGTCAACTGTTAACTCGAAAATGAAGTTGTCGTTGACCACCGGCGTGAAGGTCGGCTGGGAATCGGCTGCGCTGGACAGGACCACCACCGCGCCGCCGATCTGAACCCAGCTATAATTGACCGGATCATCATCCAGATCGTAGGAACCCGTACCGTCGAGCGTAACCAGACTGAATACCGTTATGCCGCTCTGGTCGGGACCGGCATCTGCCACTGGCGCCCGGTTGAGGTTATTGACCGTAATCGTGATCTGTTCGGAATCCACCGCCGTGGCAAAGACACTGTCGGTGGCATAGAACGTCACTAAATAGCTGCCCGAATCGCCAAAGGTCGGTGTCCAGTCAAAAGCACCGGTGCCATCACCGTTGTCTATATAACTGGCTGCTCCGGGAAGCGTCGCTGAGAACATCGCCATGACCGGGGTGTTGCCATCGGCATCACTGGCCGACGTCGTAAATGTCAACTGTACTGACTCGTTAGTAGCTTTGTCACCGATAGCCGCCAGCACTGGATACTGGTTGACATTGTTGACCGCTATCGTAATCTGCTCGGAATCCACCGCCGTCGCGAAGACGCTGTCGGTGGCATAGAACGTCACCAAATAACTGCCCGAATCACCAAAGGTCGGGGTCCAGTCAAAGGTGCCGGTGCCGTCACCGTTATCGACGTAACTTGCCGCCCCCGGAAGCGTTGCCGACGCCATGGTCATCACCGGCGGGTCACCGTCCGGATCGGAGGCTGAAGTAGTAAACGCAAGCTGCACGCTCTCGTCAGTAACCTGGTCGCCGATAGAGGCCAGCACCGGGTACTGATTAATATTGCCAACCGTGATTGTAATTTGTTCGGAATCCACTGCTGTCGCGAACACGCTGTCGGTGGCATAGAAGGTTACCAGGTAACTGCCGGAATCGCCGAATGTCGGTGTCCAGTCAAAACTGCCCGTGCCATCCCCGTTATCTATATAACTCGCGGCGCCAGGAAGCGTCGCCGAGAACATGGTCATAACAGGCGTGTTGCCATCGGGGTCAGAGGCAGAGGTGGTAAAGG
>JAOUEU010000253.1 GCA_029858555.1 Candidatus Zixiibacteriota bacterium | reverse complement strand
GGGCATATCATAAAGTCTCGTCCACGAATCACCGTCGTTCACCGAGACGTTGACGCCCCCGTCGCAGCCGTCATAGAGACGACCCTGACTTTCGCACATGGCGTGATGGTCGACGTGTATGCCGATATCTGTGGGGAACCAACTGTCGCCGCCGTTTTCGGTCTTGAACAGGTCGACGCCGTGGGCAAAGACAATGTCCGGATTATCCGCATCCACCCGTATGTTCCCGAAGTACCAGCCGAAGTTGAGAAAGATATCTCCCATGTAGCCGTCGTTGGTGCGCATCCAGTTGTCGCCGTTGTCAGTACTCTTGTAGACACCCATGAATTCACCGGGGTGGTTGGCATAAATGGCATATAGCGTATTGAAACCGGACGCCACGGCAATGCCGATACGGCCGACGGTATCGGCCGGAGCCGGAAGGCCATTGGAGAGTCTTGACCAGCTCTCGCCGAAATCGTCGGAACGGTAGATGCCGCTCTGGATTCCTCCCACCTTGCGGTCGGTCGGACTCCGCCAGCGATACCACATGGCGGCATACAATAGCCCCGTGGTGGCATCAAAAGCGACATCGGTGCAGCCCGTGGTGTCATCAATATAAAGCATCCGCTCCCAGGAGCCGCCGCCGTCGATGGAACGATAGACGCCACGCTCGGGGTTTGTGCCGAAGAGTTTGCCGAGGACCGCCGCGTACATGGTGTCGGGCCTGAGCGGGTCTATCAGTATCCGACCGATATGGTAGCTCTCGGTCAGTCCCGCCAATGCCCAGTTCGTCCCGCCGTCCGTGCTCACGTAAAGCCCGGTGCCTTCGTACGAATCGCCCGAACCATTAGCTTCACCGGTGCCGACAAAGACAATGTTCGAGTTGTCGGGGCGAAGAGCCACCGCTCCGATCGACTGGGGGCCGACCTCGTCGAAGATGGATGCCCAGGTGGCGCCGGCATCAACCGACTTGAACACACCGCCGGCCGCCGAGGCGGCGTAGACGGTCTGGTAGTCGTCGGGAGGCACTGCCAGGTCGGTGATGCGACCGGGGATATTGCTCGGACCGGCCTGTGTCCAGACGACTTCGCTCAAGCGGTGCTTTGGCGCGGACTTGGATACCGAGCGGGCCTGCTCGAGGGCTTCGAGATATTTACCTTCCGGAACAGTCTGATAAGGGTAGGCCCTCTGCATCAAAAACCATTCGTTGGGCATCTGCTTGGCTCGTTTGATCTTCCCGCTCTTCTTCAACTCCGCATAGACGGAGTCGCTGAACCCGGTGCTTGAAGTCTGCTGCGCCGGCCGCTCTCCCAGCCATATGAAAGCGATAACGACAAACGCAATTGCCGCGACTGCTACGTAAAGTTTTCTCATGACTATCTCCAGATATTATGGCTTGGTGCCCGATCGCGGTAATTCTTACAATCGCCAATACACTCCCCGTGCGACGGCCCCTTAAGGAGGGCAATCCATAACAATATAGATAGCGTAGTGGATTCTGTCAATCTACGATTGAAGCCCGCGAAGTATTGCTGTCATCTTATTGGCTCCGTATGCCGGCGGCTTCCTTTGAACTCCGGGCTCCGACAAACGGTTTGCCGGGGATAATCAGAACTGCACCTCCACGTCAGCCTTATCAGCCTCGTCCACTTTGAACAGCTCCTTGCGGGTGTAGCCCAGCATGCGGGCGATGAACATGTCGGGAATCTGCTCGATTCGTATGTTGAAAGTATTGACCGAATCGTTGTAGAATTCCCGGCGGTCGGCGATCTGGTTTTCCAGGCCGCTGATTCTCTGCTGGAACTGCATAAAACTCTGGTTGGCCTTGAGGTCGGGATAGTTCTCGGCCACGGCGAACAGTGACTTCAGGGCCGACGTCATGATATTGTCGGCTTTGGCCTTGTCCTGCACCGACTTTGCGTCAAGGAAGGCTGTGCGGGCCTGGGTTATCTGGGTCAGGACCTTCTCTTCGTACTTCATGTACCCCTTGACCGTGTTGAGCAGCTTGGACAATTCGTCATGCCTTTGCTTGAGCATTACGTCAATGTTGCTCCAGGCCTTTTGAATATTGTTCTTCAGGCGGATGAGGCTGTTGTAGACGGATATGAAATAACCCACGAGGATAATGACCAGTAGCCCCACAACAATCAGAACAACGGTGCCAACGACTCCCATCGAGATACCTCCTTCACTATCGGCCCGAGAAGTGCACCAGGAGGGCCACACCCATGACGATCATGGCGCCTCCAACGACATAGTTGACTATCATTTGCCACTTCAAGGACTGCAGCAGATTCTTCTCGCTCTCATTGGATATGATGAACGTGGGTTGATTCTCGCCCTTCCGGATGACGACGCTGGTTGGTGCTTGCCCGTCGCCGGCAGCCGTACCCATTACGAAAAGATTCTCGCCCGGTTCAAGATAGTATTCGAAATACCTTCTGTCACCCACGCGGTTAAAAAATGTAAACGTCGCTTCGGGATCGATCGGGACCAGGTTCAGACCGGATATGTCCACGGCTTCCGCCGGATCATGATCCCAATTCCTCAAAGAATCGATCAGGCTGGTGATGCCGCCGAAAAGACCGGCTTTCTGCAGGAAGGCCTTTTTCGCTGCAATGCTGTACTCAGCTTCCGCCGGCTCGATGCGAACACAGCCCGTCTCATCCTCCGCGAAAAAGGGCATCCTGCGCTCTCCGGAAGCGATGGTGTCCCACTGGTGAGTGCTTCCTTTTCCCCGCCCCGAGCTGTGCTTCCTGTATTCCTTGATCTCATACCGGTAATAGACACAATCCGTCTGTGAAAAAGGCGACTTAAGGCGATTTCCGGCGTCACCATCCTTGACTTGTCCATGGATCTCGACCAGCCCCATCGCTATCGACCTTACCTTAGACCGCGGAATATCCTTGATCAACCGGTATTTATGCATCTGTCTGAAACCACAGTAGAAGGCAATGCCGCCTCCGACCATGAACCCTCCCGTCACCAGGTATATGACAATACCTTCCATATGCTCGCTTTATTCGATAAGTGTTCGCGCCTGTTAACGGCGCATGCCGGGCGCTTCCGCTTTCCTTCCGTCTCCAGGGTATACAAGGTAACCGGCACCGCCGCTGGCAACAAGCCAATTATTCGGGGGAATACAAGATTTGTTGCTTTGGGATGATGTGCTATATTGCAGGACAATTTGTAAATCACCGGCGATTCGAAATCAAGGACGCACGAGCCTTATTCTGGAGGTTATGCCGTGAGCGAAAAACATAAAGTGCCATCCCACCACGGAGCCGGAGAGACTATTGGCGGCCCGTTTCCCAACGAGACTATGCGACTGCTGATCGATCGCGCCAGTTGCCGCAGTTTTGCCGAAAAGAAAATCCCCGAAGACGTTCTGGAGATGATTCTGGAGGCCGGCATTCATGCCCCGACCGGCGGCAACCTGCAGCCGTATTCCATCGTCAGGATTGAGGATCCTGAAAAGAAACGCCAGTTGGCCCGGCTCTGCGGCGAGCAGAGTTTTATTGCAACGGCCCCGGTCGACCTGATGTTTTGCATAGACTGGTACCGCTCTAAGAGATGGGCGAAACTGGAAGTGGCTCCGTTCACGGCCACTCACTCGTTTCGCCATTTCTGGATATCCTTCCAGGACACCGTCATCGCCGCTCAGAATATCTGCACGGCCGCCGATGCTATGGGCCTCGGTTCGGTCTACGTCGGAACGGTACTGGAGTGTTTCCCGGAGATCGGAGCGATGCTCGAGCTTCCCGATGGCGTCTTTCCGGTGGTTTTGTTAAGTCTCGGTTACCCCAAAGTCAGACCGCAGCCGCGAAAGAAGCTGGGGCTGAACATGATTGTTCACAACGAGGCTTATCGGAAGTGTGAAGACAGAGAACTGCTTGATGCCTTTAATGAAAAATATCCGGCTTTACGCATCCAGGTCACCGAAGACCGCCTGGAGCAGATAGCCGCCGTATGCCGGCGGGTTCACGGACAGGAGTTTGCCGAGAAGTGCCTGGCTCGAATAAAAGAGAACGGGTATATCAGCTTTGTTCAGCGGTACTTTGGGCTGCATTACATGGCCGATATCATGCCGGAGGGCAATGACCGTTATTTGAAGATAATGGAGGAATTTGGCTTTAACTGGTTTAAAGAATATACCCCGGTCGATAATTCCGCCGAACAGCGGTAAGGAACGCGCCCGGCCGTTTTCGTCGCGAACCGCTTGTGATATAAGTACTTAGGCGGCAGGCACTGATCCCATGTCCGGACTCTGAAGCTATCACCAACTGATATAATTTTGCATAATCTCCTCTTCAGACGTTATATTAATAGCAGGGAGAAACAGGAGGCCGATTATGGAGTTTTTTCTCAATCTCGATGCACTAAATCACCTCGTCAGACCTCCTTATATATAGCAGAATATCCGGAAGGAGGATACTTGATATGATGGCACTATGCGGTTATAGAACTAAAAGACGCGTCGTGGCCTGGTCGCTGTGTTTAATACTGTTCGGTTCAGTGGCTCTATTATTATTCGGCTGTGACGATGAGAAGGCCCCGATGGTATCGCCCGATGGTGCCCCACCGTCAGGGAAGTTGTTAGCCACCTCTGGGTGCAAGCTATTCTCGGACACCACGTTCGACTATGCCCCGACCGACAAAGAGTGCCTGAGTTGGGAGTACGATGGCGAGTCGGTTCTGAATCTCATGCACGAAAACGCCACGTTCAACTGCTGCCCGGAGGAGATCACAGCGCAGATCAGTGTCGACGGCAACGTTATCAGGATTGTCGAAGACGA
>JAOUEU010000027.1 GCA_029858555.1 Candidatus Zixiibacteriota bacterium | reverse complement strand
ACCGTCCCTCCGTGCCGGACCGGAAAAATCGTCATAGCCATCCCCGTTCAAGTCACCGACATTGTTGGTCCGATAGCTCACACTGTCAAATCGCAGAGCATAGACTGTATCTAGCGGATCGCCCCCGTAATACAGCATTTGACTCGGGGAATGGTTGGAGACCAGGAAATCACCCAGGCCGTCGCCGTTCTGGTCCCCCAGGGGCAGAATGCGACGCCCGAAAAGAGCGTTGGTAGTATCGCTTCGGATCGTACCGATTAACTCCGGCAACTCCGCCCGGGCGGAACCAGCCAGGGCCAGCATTCCGGCAAGAACCAGCGAGATAAGCATCAGGCCACGCGCCCAGAACCGCATAGAATATCCCCTTTCTAATCCAATATAAGGCCGTTACGGCGATTTCAAACAAGAAAATCCCATGCCCGGCCCCCCGCTTTCCCTACAAAGTCGATGCTATTTCCCTTCCCTGCCCCTTTTGTGGATGACTATATCGAGGATGTAAATATGATTATAAGCATAAACAAGACAGCGCTTCGGGATACAATTCCCTGTGCCCCCCACTTCACAACCACCACCGATATTGTAGCGCACAAATAAAAAACGAGAAAACGAACCCATTTCCGTGTATGTCTCAGAGTCGTAAGCTGTTACCCGGAATTTCTGAATTTTGGCTTACATACACCCCCGGGGTCATTGCAGGGAGCTAAGCGACGTGGCAATCTCACCATCTCTCGGATTGATAAAGGCGACGATGTCGCCGGCGGGGCCACCGACCAAAAGGACGAGACAATCGGAGAACCTCTCAGAGTCCAAAAAGGCGGCGGGGCCGCCGGCGGGGCCGCCGACCGAGAAACCCGACAAACCTACTTATGAATATAGATCTGCTGGGTCCGGTAATCGACCGTAATCTTGTGCTCGCGCAAGAACGACGCCCCCAAAATGCCCTCATACTCGGCCTGCGGCGTCGAACGGCGATAAAGGCTGAAATCCGTGACCACCACCGGCACGTCCCGGCTGACCACCTTCTCACCCACCCTGATCTCACCGGCGATGTTAAAGCCGCGCTCATCTTTTGTCAGGGTCAGCCGTTCCGCCAGCCGCTTCGACAGCGACGTATACGACGCGCAGTAGTCCAGTATCATCGGTGCTTCCACCTGACCATCGAACTGCGCCATGACTATAACCAGGTGACGGTACTGCGTGAAGGGCACCGTGTGGTAGCGGTTGCCATAGATAAACCGCGGCAAGTCCTGGGTCAACTCCAGCGTTTTGGCCGGGTAGTCCACCGTGACAAAAAACTGTTTCAGGACCTCGTAGCCGATCAGGCCGTCCGGCACGGTGGCGTCCTTGTCCCCGGTCAGGCCGGCAATATCGATGGCGACCGCCCGCTGGTTGACCAGCAGTTCACGGCCGAAAGTCAGTGACCGCAGACTTATCGCCGAGCCCCGGCTGCTGCCGTCCACGCCTACAACTTCGGCAGTGGGGGTCTCCGGCGCAAACGACAGGCCGTTTTTGACGGCGAAAGCACGGTCGATATAGAGCTGGTCGGCCCCGGTGTCGATACCGAAGACGCCCCTGATATGACCGTCAAGCTCAACCTCGATCTCGACCAGCCCGCGCGCGGGATCAAACGGAATACTGGTCCGTGCAAAAACGGCCGTCACCAGGACAAGTATGGCTATGATAGTTCTCTTCCAGGACATAAAATCCCTATCGGTTCTATAGAGATTCTATCGGAAGAAAGCGGGAATATGCTAAGAATAAAGCTCAGTACGCCGCCGGTAAAAGGCGATAATCCCGCCGATCATAATAATCGTCGTTCCGGCCCAGACCAGGTTTATCATCGGCTTCTTGGAAACGTCGATAATGAGCTGGTCGGGCGGCACCTGGTCAGTCAGACCCGGGATACTCAGAAGCGCCGCACCCTGGTCGGCTTCGATCTTGTCGAGAAAGACGGCGTGGGTGCCATTCTCGCCAAACGAGGCCGGCATATCCATAAAAGTGGAGTGACCCTCCGCATCGGCTATAACCTGTTTGGCCGGCTGCACCGAGTACGTCGAGTCACCGTCGGTGATACTCACCAGCGCCACCACTCTCATACCGCCGTCGGCGGCTCCGTGCTGGCTCATCTCGTAACCGTTGAAAGTGACCGTGAACGGCCCGACTTTCTGCGAGCCGCCTTTGGCCAGATGCAGCGCCCCGGCGTGGCCCGTCTCCTGCACCTGCTCGGGAGACAGGTAGTAATCGTTGAGCAGCGACCGCCTGATAAACGGTTTGCGCATGACGCCATTCATCCGCTGCGAGTAATACAACTCGGGGCGTGCTTCCTGCTCGGAGCCGTTCTTCTTGATATTGAGGATAAGCTGGTTCTTGGGATAAGTTATGTCATGCTCCATCCCGGCATAACCAACGGCCAGGTCGTATACCGTCTGGTCTTCTCCGCGTGGGATGACCAGCTTCTCACTGGTGCTGAAAGCCGACGATCCCAGAACGCCGATGAGCATGATGCCAAACCCGAAATGGGTCAACTGGCCGCCCATGTTTTTCCAGCGGCCGGGCAAGTAGCCCACCGCCGCGATGAGGTTGGAGACAATGACCATCGCCGCCAGCGCGAAATACAGAAGATACATGTAGTCACTTACACCCAGCACCAGCGAAAGCAGCAGTGTCAGTATAAACATGACCAGCGCCGGCAGTAATCCGGTGAGCATCTCGGGCTTCGCCAGGTACATGACCATGCCGGTAATAATAATCGTGAACAGGACGGCGAAAACCACACCCGTGTCAAGCACGGCGTAAAAGAGTCCGAACCCCACCACGGCACTGATAGCGGCTACTATCAGAAGCTTGTTTTTCCAGTGGGCCGGGATAAAGGAGCTGTACGTCGCGTACGGCGAGGCGGCCAGCAGCAGCGAAAAAACCACCGCCAGCGGCAGGGCGAAATCATTATAAGTCGAAAGGTCCGCCGCCCGCGGCTGATCGGTTACCAGCGAACTGAGAATCGGCAGCGAGGACCAGAAAAGAACTATCATCGAGAAAATGAACAGGCACAGCATCCCGGCGAAAAGCATGAACTCTCTGCCGTAGTAATTGTAATTGAGCGGCGCGTTGCCAATCGCCTTGACGCGGGGAAGAAACAAAACCAGAGTCACCACCAACGACGCCAGAAGGAAGGCGATCAGGTAATTGTTCACCCCGAGGTCGACAAAACTATGAACGGAGAAGTCCGAAAGCACGCCGCTCCGGGTCAGAAAGGTGCCGTAAATCACCAGCACAAACAGCAGCGCCGTCATGAGTATATTGGTTTTCCGCAGGGCGCCGCTGCGCCTCTCCACCAGCAGCCCGTGGATCAGGGCCAGCGAAACCAGCCACGGCACCAGCGAGGAGTTTTCGACCGGATCCCAGGCCCAGTAGCCGCCCCAACCGAGCGTCTTATAGGCCCAGTAGCCGCCCATAACATTGCCGGCGGCCAGCATCAGCGCCGTTATTGCCACCCAGGGGAAACTGCGCTTGATCCAGGCCGAAAAGTCATTGGTGACCAGGGCCGCCATGGCGATAGCGAAAGGCACCGCCGCCATGGCATAGCCGACAAAGATAACCGGCGGATGGATAACCATCCAGGCATCCTGCAGCAAAGGATTGAGGCCCGCGCCGTCCTGGGCAAAAAACCCAAGCGGTGCAAACGGGGACAGCTTCAGAAGTAGCAGCAGGAAAAAGAAATTGATGCCGGTATAGACAACCATGGCGTGGTTTTTGTACTGCGCTCCCCGCCTCTGAAGAATGTAGCCGAACAGGCCGCTCAGGAACAACCACAGAAGATAGGTGCCTTCCTGCCCACCCCAGAAAGCCGACAGCAGGTAGAAGAACGGCAGCGAACGGTCGGAATAATCGTAGACATACTTGAAGGCGAAGTCGTGAGAGAAAAACAGATAGAACAAATAGGCGACCGCCACCGTCACAGAGAGCATGAACAGATGATAGCTGTAACGCGCCAGGTTTTGATAAGTGCGGTTGCCCCTGGCAAGCATGAAAAAGCAAATCCCGGCCAGGACGTTGAACGCCATAGCCAGCCAGATGGAAACATGTCCGGTAAATCCCAGCCCCAGTGTCATATTGTGCCCTTGTCAGCCGCCTCGTTGTGTTTTTCAATATCCTGGTACTCATCGCCCTCGCCCTGGTATTTGGAAGGACATTTGACCAGCATCTGGTCGGCCACGAATTCCTCTCCGTTGCTTTTGCCCTTGAGAACGACCGAAGTGGCCTGATGGAAATTGCCGGGGACGACACCGTAATAGACCACCTTCATGGATGCGGCGGTATCCTTGGTTTCGGCATCGGCATCGTAAACCGCAAACTCCAGGCGCGAATCATCGGTGTTAAAAACAACCCGGTCAAAATCTATCTTACCCATCACCTGCACCGTGCGCGTGGCCTGCCGGGCCTCGTCGATGGAAACGTACTGGATGGTGGTTTTCAGAAAAGCGGTGGCGCCCCAGACGACAAAAACGATTATAACAGCAGTACCGATGACGTACTTAGCCTTCACTTAGCCCTCTTTTCAAGCTCTTTCACTCTTTTGTCAAGGCGCATAATATAGAAGAACAGACCTATCCAAACGATTAACGTCACCGCCAGGGCTACGTAGTTGCCATCCATTTATTCCTCCGTTTCCGCCTGGATTCTCAGCAGGCGGTTAGCCCGCCGCCCCAGACTAAAAAGCCAGAAATATATCACGGTAAAAGTTGCCAGTGATGCAAGAAATATGACCAGCACCGTCGGCCCCATCGTAAACTTCAGGTTCTCATTCACGATCGAATCTTCGGGATGCAGCGACGGGGCCAGCCTCGGCACCACGAAGACTAGAAACGGCACTGTGACAAAGGCAAAAATCGAGTAAACCGCCGACAGGGCCGCTCTCTTCTCCTCGACTTCAAGCGCCCCTCTCAGGGCGAAGTACGCTCCATATATTAACAGCAGGATGAAGATGGAGGTTTCCCGCGGATCCCAGTTCCAAAAAGACCCCCAGGTGATCCTGGCAAAAATGGAACCGGAAACGGTGGCCAGAATACAGAAAACCAGACCGAGCCTGGCGGCCTCCACGGCCTTGTCATCCTCGTGCAGATTCTTGCTTCTAAGATACCTGATCGAGAAAATCATCGACATGGCAAAAGCGACGACGCAGATCCAGGCTTGCGGAATGTGGTAATAGAAGACCCGGCTGGCCTCACCAATTATCTGTTGCGGAGCCGGCGTCAGAAAAGAAAAGCAAATGACGGCCGACATCACTATGAAAACCAAAATTTTCCACCACATTTCTAAGTCTACCCCAAGAACTCCAAATACTTGCCGCTAATTATACTGCAAAACAGTTAAAAGGCAACAATGTTCAGCCATTTGGTACTTTTTTCACTTTTTCTCTATTCTTTCCAAACAAACTTGAACAGCAATACCGAGACCGTAATCATGATCACGGCATAGGCCACCAGGAACTGGACTTCAGCCGAGACCTGGCCGATTCCGCGGCCCTGAAGAACCTTGTCGGTTGCATTAACCAGCGTCAACAGCAGCGTCATCAGTATGGGAAAGGACAGGACGGCAAACAGAGCTCCTTTTACCGAGGCTTTGGCGATAATTGCAGCCACGAGTGTCGTGGCGCTGCACAGACCGACCACTCCCAGCAGGAGCACCAGGAGAAACAGGGCGATATTGCCTGTCGGCGCATCTGTAAAAATGAAGAATATGGGAGTGATAATAGTCGTCATCGCCGCCATAAGAGTCAGGTTGAACAGAAGTTTGCCAACGTATATGGAATCGGGGTCGGCCGTTATTTTAAGCGCCAGGGCCGTGTTGGCTTCCTCTTCTCTGACGAAGACATGGGCCAGTCCGGACATGGCCGAGAAAAACATGATAATCCAGAACAGGGCGGCGAGAAGCTGCGGCTGCAGCCCACTCTGCCCCAATGAGAAGGATACCATGGCCAGGGTGGTTATGCCGAACATGAGGATAGCATTAATGGCATAATGCGTTCTCAACTCCAGGCGGAGGTCCTTGGCATATACCGCCAGGGCTTTACTGACCAAGCCGGCACTGTTTTGCGGCAAGGGTATATTCCTCCTGCTCGTTGGTCGCGATAACAATGACGCTCTCGGACCGGCATTCCTCAATGATACCTGTGACGAGTCGCTTTCCGGCCTCATCGAGATTAGAGGTCGGTTCATCGAGAAACAGGTAAGCCGGTTTTTTCAGCAAAGCGACCGCATACTTCAGGCGCTGTTTCATGCCGGACGAGTAGCCGGCCACCAGGTCGCAGCCACGCCCCTCCAGACCGACCCGTGCCAGAAGACGGTCGATATCCTTACCGGGTACATTCCCTCCCGCAACAGTAGCAAAAAACTTGAGATTTTCTTCCGCGGACAAGTGGTCGTAAAGGTTAAGGTAGGGCGAGACAAACGACACCCGGGTTCTAATGTCGTCGTCATCGAGAGGGCGGTCATCCTCGAGGTACGCCACACTTCCCCTGGTAGGCCTATACAGCGCCAACAATGTCATCAGCAGTGTCGACTTCCCCGAACCGTTGGGGCCTGTCACCGCCATGGACTCGCCGGATGACAGTTCGAAGTCCAGCGCGGAGAAGACCTTCCGCGAGCCGAAGTGCTTGGAGAGGCCTGACACTACGAGCTTATTCATAAGGCCCAATAAGGCGATTCAATATGATTAATCAAGACAAAACGTGTGCCCGTAGTCCGGGTCAGGCGGAGCCGGCCGCAAAAGGGCCGTCCGGGGCCTCTTAAGCCCATGAATTACCAAAGAAGACGAGTCCCTGGCTCAGTCTTCATCTCTGGGGCGATACTTTCTCTGAACAGGCAGACTAAAGCGCGAGCCCTCCTCGTCATCCAACTCAAAGGTTATGGACTGTTCAAACGCCTTTTCCACGGCGTCTTTATGCACAATGACCATCCCCTCGACTGTCTCTCCCGGGCCGACTTTGTCCGGCAGGGTGACGTCAAAATCCTTGGACACTGTGTCCACAGGAATGATGCGCAGGGTCTGGTCGGTCATATTCTCTATTTTAAAGCCGGCCCGTCGGCGCGGTTTGGTGGTAAACTGCGAAACGTCGAGTCGATGCGGCCACAGACGTATTGGTTTCATTTCCTCGGGGTACGGTATGAGTTCGGCCACGATCTTCAGATAAGTTTTTTCATCGCTGGCATTGGTTTCCAGATATGGACGCTTGGTGATATAGCCGCGATAAGACAGCGTTGAGAAGACTATCTCGAGGCTGGTACTGTCTCCGGGAGCTAAAACAGAGTCTTTCAGCGGCGCCTGAGTGCAACCACACCCCGGCACAACCGCAGTAATGCGCAGGGTGTCGGAGCCCGTCGACTTTATCCAGAAGGTATGGTTGACCTTGGCGTGCTGGGCTACTTTTCCGAAATCGAAAGCATCATCAGGTATCTGAACAGCGGGCGCCGCAGAGGCTGCCGCCGCCCATACAAGCAGCAGAATAATCCCCAGTATAAGATTCCTAATTGATCGTGAGAGCATCGAACCTCCGTTTTTGCACATCCTCAAATCCTCATGTTCGGCGTTTCAATTTACCTTATACACGTAGTGACAGAAAGAGTTTACCGCTTGAGTTATCAATTACAGGGAATTTTACCGAGCCGATCCCGATGGTCCGTCTTGAGATGCCTGACTGGATGGTTTTCTCGACTATTCTCCCGCTACCCGATGATATCGAACAGCCTGCCCCAGCGCACCTTTTCGAAAAAGTGTACGGCGTTATAAATGAACATCCGGGGCACTGACAGAGGATCGGAGAGGCTGACATCAGGCGAGGGGTGGTCGCCGTCGTCCCACGACCAGTGAATAATCATGGCTTCCCCCATTATCAGTTCATACGGAACCGGTCCCCAGTAGCGGGAATCGAAAGAATTATCGCGATTATCTCCCATCATAAAATAGCAGTCCCTCGGCACCACGTACGGGCCGAAATTGTCCCGGCTGTCCAAGCCCCCGGCACGGCGGGGCTGTACGGCCGGCTGCCCGTCGGCTGTCAGGTCGACGAATTTGCTGTGTGGGGGATCCTGGAAAATCTCGCCATTGACATATAGAACCTTGTCTTTCACCAACACCGTATCCCCGGGAACAGCGACACAGCGCTTGATATATTTGGTAACACCGTCGCGGGGCCATATGAAGATGACCACATCTCCCTGCTGCGGCCGGTGTATTGCCGGCAGACGCCAGTCCACCACCGGAACCCGGGCACCATAGACGAATTTGTTGGCCAGCAGGAAATCGCCGACCAGGAGTGTATCTTCCATCGATTGTGAGGGTATTTTGTAAGCCTCGACAATGGAAGTTTTGATAATAATAGCCAGGACAACAGCGGCAAATATCTGCTTGAAATTATCCCATAGTGTATCTGAAAGCTTTGGCATGAAACTACCTTTCCTGTATATCCGGGGCCGTCAGTGTCCCGCCGAGATGGATAGCACGGCCCGCAAGCTTTTCCTCACCATCCTTTTATACTGGATTTTTGACAGAATGATTCACTTTAACTCGTTCCGGGCGCGTTTGTCCGCTCAGAATCCTTTCACAGCCCTTATGATATCATTGTAGGTCACAAATACGATAAGCCCCAAAAGGAGAATCATGCCCACCTGCTGGGCCATCGCTCTGGCTTTCATGGAAAGCGGCGAACCTTTGATTTTCTCTATGCCGAGAAAAACCAGATGTCCCCCGTCCAGCACCGGAATCGGCAGGATGTTCAGAATAGCCAGATTCACCGACAACAAAGCCATGAATCGAAACAGGAACACCAGGCCTCTTTTGGCTTCTCTGCCGGACTGGCGGGCTATAAAGAGAGGACCGCCCATCATCTTCGGTGAGACTTTTCCCGTGATGAACTGATAGACGAATTTGGCGGTGAGCACAACCATGAGGTGCGTGGTCTCGATCCCCCCGGTAATGGACTCGAAAAGGCTGTAATTCTCGTAGCCGATAACCCGCGGCGCGAAGCCGATGATGCCGATCGTGTCCACGGTGCCGTCGGCGTCAACACTGGGCTGGGCCTGAGTGACCATCTTCCGGCTTATCGTATCACCCTGATGAATCCAGGTCAACTCAATCTCCTCGTTGACCGTGGCATAAATCACGTCCGTCAGGGAGTTGAAGTCCTTCACGGGCTTATCGTTTATAGCGATAATCTGGTCGTCGGTGGCCAGACCGGCCTCGTACGCCGGGGCGCCCTCGGTGACAGTATCGACAATAATACGGTCGGTATCCAGCAGGGGGCTTCCCCGAAAGTAGAAGATGCCGACGGAAATCAGGATAGCCAGCACATAGTTCATAAACGGCCCGGCCAGGATCACGCCGGTACGCTGGAGGACCGACTTGGACATAAATTCGGCCGCGTCGCCGCTGACGGACTCATCCGGGTTTTCACCGGCCATCTTGACGTAGCCGCCCAGAGGAATGATGCCAATACAGTATTCCGTGTCTCCCCGTTTTCTGGCAAAGATGTTGGGCGGAAAACCCAGCGAGAATTTCTCTACGCGAATGCCTACCCACTTGGCAACGACGAAATGGCCAAGTTCATGAAAAAAGACCAGCATTCCAAGGACAAATACAAATGCTAACAGCGTCAACAGCATACCAGTTTGCCTACTTTCCTGCGAGCTTTCTCTCTTGCCTTTTTGTCTGCCTCTATAATATCATCAATCGCCGGACTCGAGACAACCTTCAAATCATACAGGGCATCTTCAATGACATCGACAATTTTGTTGAATGCCAGAGATTCTTTTAGAAAGGCTGCCACCGCGATTTCGTTGGCCGCGTTGAACACCGCCGGAGCGGTACCGCCCGCCTGGGCCGCCTTATAAGCAGTCTTGAGAACCGGGAATCTGGACAGATCGGGCTCTTCAAACGTCAGTTTGCCAACATCGGCAATGTCCAGTCGGCCAAAACCGGACGCCACTCTTTTCGGCCAGAACAGGGCATAGGTTATAGGCAGACGCATATCGGGCATGGACAATTGGGCGACCATCGACGAATCGATGAACTCTACGATCGAGTGAATGATCGATTGGGGATGTATCACCACGCTGATGTTCTCCGGCGGGACAGAAAAGAGGGCCACGGCCTCAATTACTTCCAGACCTTTATTCGCCAGGGTAGCGGAGTCAACGGTTATTTTCGGCCCCATCTCCCAAGTGGGATGCCTGAGCGCCATCTCGGGAGTAATCTCGGCAAACTTCTCGGGGGGGAAGTCGCGGAAAGGGCCTCCGGAAGCAGTGAGAATCAGCCGACGTATTTCATCAGCCTTGCCACACGCCAGTACCTGCCATAACGCCGAGTGCTCGGAGTCTATCGGTAGAATCCTTGCTTTAGTTTTTGCCATGATGGCGGCAAACAACGGGCCTCCAGCGACCAGCGATTCCTTGTTGGCCAGGGCCAGGTTCTTGCCTTTCGAAACAGTCTCCAAGCTGGCCCGCAAGCCAGCCGCACCCACGATGGCATTAACCACCAGATCAGCCGTATCCAGACCGGCCAGACGAATCAGGTCGCTTTCGCCGGTCAGTACTTCGACCGGCTCCTCCTTCAGGCTGTCCGCCAGTGTCCGGCCTTTGGCGGGGTTGGCCACACAGACGTAGCGCGGTCTAAACCGCCGATACTGCTCAGCCAGCAACTCAGTATTGGAGTGCGCCGCTAAGGCCAGAATCTCGAACTGACCGGGATGGTTTGTGACGACCTCGAGCGTCGAGCGGCCAATCGAGCCGGTCGAGCCCAGGACGACTATTTTGCGAGGTTCCATACAGCTATATAACGGACGAACTTAGCCGCAGTTCCATACCAGACGCAAGCCACCGCCGACGACCGAACTGCAAATCAGCGTCGTTTTGCGATGTGAGACGGCTCGTTCGGTAAGAGCCGCTCTATAAGGGATTGCCCTCAGCGTCCGAGATGTATGCCCGGATCAGCTTGACGTCTACCTTGGGCTTGGAAATTTCCCGGGGATTGCCGGGGTTGGCCATACACTCCACCGAGCCGATGTCGTGCAGGACATCGTAACCCTTAATCAACTGGCCGAATACGGTGTATTGCCCGTCCAGAGATTGCGTAGATCGATTGCGAGCCAGACAGACGAAGAACTGGCTGGAAGCGGAGTTGGGATCCCGGGAACGGGCCATGGACAAGGTCCCTTCCTGATGCGGTAGTTCGTTAAACTCAGCCTTGAGGAAATACTCGGCCCCACCGGTACCGTTACCCTGGGGGTCGCCTCCCTGGATCATGAAATTGTCAATTACGCGGTGAAATATGGTTCCGTTGTAGAAGCCCTCCCTGGTGCGCGCCACGAACGAATCGGCGTGCGCCGGGGCAACATCCCGGTACAATTCCAGCGTCATTTTACCGAAATCCGTTTCCAAGGTTACAAGCGGGTTGCCTTCGTCACGGACCGCGAATCGTTTGTCGGCCAAAGACTGGACCGCACCTTTCAGGCTGTCAGCCACGACACTAGCCGACACGGAAGAACTGGCTTCCAATTCGCCGCCTTCTGTTTTCTTCTCGCCCTCTTGCTGGGAACAGGCCACACTGCCGAACAAAACAACAGCAATTGAAAAAGGGACTAAGGTATTTTTTCTGATCATGGGATTCCTTTCGCGGAAATAATTCTCGGGCGAATATATTGGATTGTATACGATGTGTCAAGACTGAACGGCATCGGCAGAAATCAATGGGGCTAATCTATTGCTGGAACATAAGTTACCGTGCGGCCGGAGATCTTTTATGGTTCCGGCCGGCGGAACGTATGCGTCGCCTGAGAGCCGTCGGGACTCTGGGACGGACGAGCACGTCTGACGGCAACCGGGCTGATAATATCCTCGATGACATGTATTTCGAACAGGGTCGTGTCGGCGCTGAAAGCCCCGTAGCAGGTCATGCCCAGCGCCAGGTACCGGATAAAGATCGCCGGCGGCGGGCTTGGGTCCGGGCGGACCGTGTCCGGCGGACCATAGACGGCGCGCAGATCGGCTATGGTTGAGCCGATGCCGATCGAGTCGGCCGTCTTACCTTCATAAACGGTGTTGACAATGACCCCTATCACGCCTTCCCCGTCGGATATGGTTGCGGACGAGTCCTCATCCTCCACCATAACCACCACGCCCAGGGCGCCTTCGTAGACCGCATAGTTCAGCCAGAACCTTGGATCGGGATCCACACTTTCCGGCGAACCGTTGAAGGCCTGCACTTCCTTATAGGTGTCCGAAAAAAGAATGTACTGACCCTGCCCCGCCGCGCCCGGGATGATAGTGGAGGCACGTACCGTGACATCGACAGGCGTGATACCCGCATAGCCGGCCCGTATAACGGCGTGCCCAAGAGAGCCGTCGAAACTGTACTGGGCTGTCGCCTCGCCTTTCGAGTCGGTCTTGACGGAGTCAGCCGCCAGAGTCCCGTCACCTTCCATCAAGGAGAACCTCAGCCAGCGGTCGGCATAGGCATTGTTGCTCTTATCGGTGAGCTTGAAAGTGATCGGCTGGTCTGTTTCCGAGGCCCCCATCACGGCTTTATAGTAGAGACCGTTTACGGCCAGGATACGGTCGGGCTTGCTCGAATCAGTGGAGCCATCGCCGCAAGAGGCGGCAAGAGTCATCAGGAATGCGGCGACGATCAGCCCTGTTGCTAACCGCTCTCCGGTCTTCCGGTCAATGACCATTGTGATCTTTGGCTCCAGCAATGAACTGTACTTGACCTGTCAGCAACGATATGATTTCCTCATTGAAGTTGGAGGTATCAGGGCCTGAAGTAATACTTGATTGCCCCGCCGATGTTGAGGTACCGGGGCCGCTGGCCCGAAGCGAGAAGGTCCCAGCTATTAACCGAAGATAGAGTGAAATAGGATCGGCCGGAAGGGGCGGTCCAGACCTTTATGTCGGCACCGAAATTGACGCTGACGGTAAACTTCAACTCGTTTTCGTCGGCGTACTCAAGGCCCGACTCGAGGTCACGGGCATCGGTAGCGAAAGACATAAAACCACCCTTGAAGCCAAGCCCGACATAGGGCGCCAACAGACTCCGCTGAGCGTTGGTAACAAAGTAATTCAGATTGAAATCAATATCGTAGAGGTGCACGTTGAAGATATCATCGAAATCCATGAGGGCGTAGTCATACTCGGGGTCGTTAAAGGGTATATTGATCGAGTCTTTTACTTGGACCCGGGTGTAGCGGAAACCGATGGTAAAGAGGATGTGGTCATTACGAAGCTGGCCGTAATCGATGCCGAAATGGTAGGTAGATTTATAGATGTCGCTGCCGCCTATCGACGGACTGGCAAAGCCGACGTCGAAAAGGTCGTTCCAGTGGTCCAGACCCAGTCCTTCGTACTTCCCTGAGATAATCGACCCGCCGGCATAGAAGTCGATCATGGTCATCCGCCGGGAGACCTTTTGAATTCCGGCATCGACTGCGGGCGCTGCAAGTAACATCGTAAGAACGACCAGGAGGCCGTTCCTGGCTTTATATCTCATGGCATCTCCTTAGTTAGGGGCCAGTATTCAGACAATAAACGTGGCAAAGCTCAAATAGTCAACCACGAAAGGTCATTGTAACCTACTACATTTTACACATTTATCGTTATTAAGACCCATCCGGGGGCAAAAAAGGAGAGTCGGCGGCGAAAATTTGTGACAGCACCGGCCGATGGTTTATAATACAATTCGCTTGACTGTCCGTGGATTGTTAATAAATTCACAAGGACAACGCGAAAGGACCGAATTTATGGCAAGTACGAAAATAGTAATTATCGGCGCCGGAGTAATGGGCCAGGGGCTGGCCGAGGCTATCGCCACCTCCGGCACCGACGTCACGCTGGTGGATCGAACCACCAAGCTGGCGGAACGGGGCATGAAGGGCATATCGGAATCGATAGAACGGGAGATCAGCCGCTGGGGGCTGACCAAGTCGGATAAGCGCGCGATCCTGGCCCGGATTCACCCGACATCGGACCTGGCGGAGGCCGAGGACGCGGAATTCGTCATCGAGGCCATACCCGAAGATATCGACGCCAAGCGTGCTCTTTTTGAGAAGCTGGACGGTATATGCAACGAAGAGACAGTATTCATCACCAACACGGGCACCCTCTCAGTGTCGGAGATAGCCGCCGTGACCGAGCATCCGGAGAAGGTCATCGGGATGCATTTTCTCAACCCGGTGACCAGAATCCCGGTGGTAGAGATTGTGAAGGGTCTCAAGACCGACGCAGCCACCTTCCAGAAGGCCGTCGAGTTCGCGGAAATGCTGGATAAAAAGTGGATCACGGTTATTGAATATCCCGGCTACGTGACCACCCGGATTATTGTTCCTCTTCTGAACGAGGCCATGCATGTTTTGATGGAAGGGGTGGCGACGGCCGAAGACATCGACGAGGCCATGAAACTGGGATTCGGTTTTAACGTCGGACCCCTGACCCTGGCCGACATGATGGGTCTGGACGTGGTCATGTCCTGGATGGAGAATCTTATAATGGAGCTGTCCGATCCCAAGTACAGTCCCTGCCCGCTGCTTAGAAAGATGGTACGGGCTCAGCATCTGGGAGTCAAAACCGGACGGGGCTTTTTCGAGTATGACGCGGAAGGTAACAAAATCTCCAAAAACGGCACGCCTATCGAGGCCCCGGAATCAGGGATAAAAAAATGAAGATATTAGTCATTAACTGCGGATCATCATCGGTGAAGTACCAGTTGATCGATACGGAGACGGAGACCGCCCTGGCCAAAGGGTTGGTGGCACGTATCGGTATGTCGGCATCGGTCCTGACGCACAAACCTCACGACCGACCTGAGGTGAAAGTATCCGGGGAAATACTGGACCATATTGTGGCGATCGAGTACGTCGTGTCCATTCTTTTGTCAGAGAACCACGGCGTCATCAAGGATCGCTCGGAAATTCAGGCGGTGGGCCATCGCGTCGTCCACGGCGGCGAACGCTTCTCCGAGTCGGTATTGATAACCAAAGAGATGCTGGCGGAGATTCGTTCGCTGATCGACCTGGCGCCGCTGCATAACCCCCACAATATCAGGGGTATCAACGCCTGTATGAAGACGCTGCCGAATATACCGCAGGTAGCCGTCTTCGACACCGCCTTTCACCACCAGATACCTCCCTATGCCTATGTCTACGGCATTCCGTACATTTTGTACAAGCGTTACGGCATCCGCCGCTATGGCTTTCACGGTACCTCGCACATGTACGTCAGCGAGCGGGCGGCGGCGATGATGGGCAAGCCGGTTTCGGAGTTGAGGCTGATTACGGCTCACCTGGGCAACGGCTGCTCGATTACGGCCATTGACAGGGGGAAGTCCGTCGACACTTCGATGGGTTTCACGCCTCTGGAAGGTCTTTTGATGGGGACGCGCTCGGGCGACCTGGATCCGGCGATTATTCTGCACATCATGGCCCGCGAGGAGCTTTCCCTTCACGAGGCCAACACTCTACTTAACAAGCACTCCGGACTGGCCGGCATTTCAGGTGTCTCCTCTGACATGCGCGAGATTACCAAGGAGGCGGCCGGAAACAATACCAACGCCAAACTGGCCCTGGATATTTTCTGCTACCGGTTGAGGAAGTACATAGCCTCTTATGCGGCGGCCTTGAACGGTGTCGACGGTTTGGTATTTACGGCCGGCATCGGTGAGAATTCACCGGAAGTGCGGGCCCAGGCATGTGCCAAGATGGATTTTCTCGGGATCAGGCTCGACGAAACAAAGAATAGGCAGGCTATCGCTAAAGAGATGGATATTTCCGCGCCCGGCACTAAAGTGCGCGTCATGGTCGTCCCGACCAACGAAGAGTTGGTGATTGCCCGGGACACGCTGCGACTGGTACAGAAGCAGAAGGCGTAAGGGCACACCTCTTCCCTGCCCTTCGAATAAAAAAGGGGAGCCGCATGGCTCCCCTTCATTTTGAGTCACCGGAAGAGATTACCGCATGTTCTTGATAATCTGCGTGGCGTATTCGGAGGTGCCGACTTTCCTGGCCCCTTTCATTTGCCGATGCAGATCATAGGTAACGGTCTTCTTTTCAATCGTTTTCTCGATAGCCTTCTCGATCATGCGTGCGGCCTTATCCCAGTCGAGATAGTCAAGCATCATCACTGCCGAAAGGATAAGTGAACCGGGATTGATGACGTCTTTGTCGGCGTACTTGGGCGCCGTGCCGTGCGTAGCCTCGAAAAGCCCGATGTAATCGCCGATGTTGGCTCCGGGGGCCATCCCCAGACCGCCCACCTGCGCGGCGCAGGCGTCCGAAAGGTAGTCGCCGTTCAAGTTGGGCGTGGCAATCACGGAGTATTCGGCGGAGCGGGTCAGGACCTGCTGGAACATCGAATCGGCGATGCGGTCTTGGACAAGCACCTTACCCTTGGGCATTTTGCCTTTGTACTTATCCCACAACTCCTGTTCGGTGACGATCTTGGAGCGGAACTCGGTGGTGGCCACCTCGTAGCCCCAGTCACGGAAGGCGCCCTCGGTGTACTTCATGATATTGCCTTTATGGACCAGCGTCACCGACGGTTTTTTGTGGTCAATCGCGTAGCGAAGGGCTTTACGGACAAGCCGCTTGGTACCGGTGGCCGATATCGGTTTGATGCCGACACCGGAGTCGGCCCGGATGCTGGTCTTCATGGTCTTATTGAGCCAGCCGATGACCTTTTTGGCGTCGCCGGTGCCTTTTTTCCACTCGATGCCGGCGTAGACGTCCTCAGTATTCTCACGGTATATGATAACATTCAGTCTTTCCGGATGAACCACCGGGGAACCGACGCCCTTGAAGTAGCGGACCGGCCTGACGCAGGCGTAGAGATTCATGATCTGGCGCATGGAGACATTGAGAGAACGAAAACCGCCGCCGATTGGGGTGGTCAGGGGACCCTTGAGGGCCACGTAGTAGGTTTTGATGGCTTCGGTGGTCTCTTTAGGCAGCCATTCACGGTAAAGTTCATAGGCTCTTTCGCCGGCATAGACATCCATCCAGGCAATCTTTTTTTTGCCCTTGTACGCCTTTTCCACCGCCGCGTCAACTACGCGACGGCAGGCCTTCATAATGTCGCGGCCGATGCCGTCGCCTTCGATTACCGGGATAATGGGATTGGAGGGAACCGACAGTTTCTTGTTCTTGACCGTAATTCGTTTGCCGTCTTTGGGAATCCGAATGTGTTTGAATTTTTCCATATCCTTCTCCTTAGTAGCCGAGAATCTTGAGATGCTCTTTGTAGGTCTTGGCCGAGGCTTGCAGTGCGGCGAGTTCACTCTTGTTCAGTTTCAATTCGAGAATCTTTTCCACACCGTTGGCCCCGAGCACGACCGGCACACCAATATAGATGTCCTTGATGCCGTACTGGCCGGTCAGGTAGGCTGAGGCCGGCAAGACCTTCTTTTCATCGCTGAACACGGCCCGGCACATGTCAACGGTGGCCGCCGCCGGCGCGTAGTAAGCGGAACCGGTCTTGAGCAGTTTGACTATTTCGCCGCCGCCCCCGCGGGTGCGCTCGCTGATGGCCTTAATCCGGTCCTTGGAGATCAGTTCGGATATCGGAATTCCGGCCACGGTTGTGTAGCGCGGCAGGGGCACCATCGTGTCCCCGTGACCGCCCAGCACCATGGCCTGTGTATCGGTCATGGCCACGCCCAGTTCCATGGAGATGAAAGCCCGGAAACGGATGGAATCGAGAATGCCAGCCTGGCCAAAAACGCGATTTCTGGGGAAGCCGGTGACTTTCTGCATATGGAAGGTCATGAGGTCGAGGGGGTTGGAGACCACGATGACATAGCTCTGGGGAGCATGTTTCTTGATCTCTTTAGCTACCGAGCCCACGATTTCGGCATTCATGTTCAACAGGTCTTCGCGCGACATCCCCGGCTTGCGAGCCAGTCCGGCCGTCATGATAACGATGTCAGCACCCTTGATGTCGCTGAACTTGTTGGTGCCGGTGACCTTGGCGTTGTAGCCGCGTACCGGTCCCGCCTGAGTCAGATCAAGTCCCTTGCCCTGTGGCACACCTTCTATGATGTCGACCATCACGATGTCGGCGAGATTCGCCTCAGCCAGGTATAGAGCGCACGAGGCGCCGACATTACCGGCTCCGATTACCGCAATCTTCTTGTTCATTGTCCTGTGTACCTCCTATTTATTGAATGTTGGGTTTGTCTATTCCGTCAGAACCATATTGCCGGCATCGTGCACGATGGCGACGGCGTAACCGCGCGCGCCCTCGGCCTGCGAAGCCAGAAACTGTGAGATATCGGCCAGGGGCTCGTAAAAAACCTGCCTTGCATCCTCGTCAGGAAGGTTCGAGTGCAACCTGACCTGGATTCGTCTTGCGATGCCTATCACCCGGGAGAGTTTGTGGGAGCCAAAGTGTACCTTACCGTCGACGGCCACATTCTTCGCGGCATCCCAGCGCCGGGCCAAGTCATAAAACTCTCTCGAGCCAATACCGCCGTCGCAGGCCGAGATGATTATCGCGGCGCCGCCGTCCTTGACGGCCCGCTGGCAATTTTCGAGCGCTTTCTGAGCCTGGTAGAGACTGCCGTCAAGCGGCGGCAGCAACTCGCAAATCACGGCATCGTAACTTCGTGATATTCTCCGGGCGTAGATTTTTTCGGCGAGAGCCACACCCTGCTGGAAGGCCTCGTCGAGATCCCCGAAGAACACGCCACAAACCCGGCGTTCGGCGTCCAGAACGGCCTGCACCGTGAAAAGCCGGTCGATGCGGACCATTTTTCTCAGCCGCGCCAGATCCTCGGCCATGGGATTCCCTTTCAGCCGGAGAGGGGCGGCGTCGAGCGAGTTGGCCAGATTATGATTCCGTTCGACGGTTTTCTGGTCGGTCAACCCCGGGAAAAAGACCTTGCGGCCGCCGGTGAAGCCGGCAAAATAGTGGGGTTCGACCGAGCCGATAATGAAAACTTTCTCGCTTTTCAGCACCACCTTGTTGAGCCAGATTCCCCTTGCCAGCCGGTCCTCGCCGATTTTTGTCATCATGGTCAGGTCAGTGGCTTTATGTACGCTGATTCGGTCGGCCAGCCGGTCATAGTACCGACCGAAAATAGCCTCGTAGTGCTTCTCGGTGGGTGGTTTGTGAGTTCCGGCCGCCACCAGAAAGCGAGCTGAATCCAGCAGGTCCGGCCTGTAGCGGTCGAGCCACTCGAGAATTTGCGGAGTCGGCGTATTCCGGTGGCCGTCATTGACGACTATCAAAGGAGCTTCACTTGCCAGGAACCTGTCGCCGCCGGCCTTCTCAAGGGCTGACACGAAATCCGGATAGTCAATAATCCGGTCGGCCGCCGCCGGTTGATAATGATCGACGGTGGCTGTACCCGGGATATCAAACTTTAGTCTGGCCTTGCCATAGGCTACTTCCATATGCATACCCTGCGCCCCTGCTGGCAGCGGCCGTTACCCGACCGGTGGAAATGTCCGACACAGCCGCCGCCCGCGTCAAGAGTTTACAATTGATCCTCTATATCCGTTTCAGCGATAGTCGCTGATCGTCAATCCTGCCCAAAAAAGAAGGCAATCTCCGTGGCCGCGTTTTCGTTCGAGTCGGATGCGTGCACCGAGTTTTTTTCGACACTCAGGGCCATTTCCTGGCGGATGGTGCCGCAGGCGGCGTTTTCGGGGTTAGTAGCCCCGATCAGCATCCGCAGGTCCTCGACGGCATTGCCCTTCTCCAGCACCATCGGTACCACCGGTCCGGACGACATAAACGCTACCAGGGAATCCAGAAACGGTTTGCCCTCGTGGACGGCGTAAAAACGGCGCGCTTCGGCTTCGGTGAGTCTGACCATCTTCATTCGGACAATATCGAAACCGGCCCTCTCGAGGCGGTCTATAATACGGCCAACCAACCGCCGTCCGGTAGCATCAGGCTTGATGATGAGCAGGGTTCTGTTCAACGCGTCTCCTTATCTATTCGCCGAGCAGTTTAGACATTTCACGATGCCCTATCTCGAGGGCTTTCTTATTCTTTTCT
>JAOUEU010000026.1 GCA_029858555.1 Candidatus Zixiibacteriota bacterium | reverse complement strand
AATCGGTACCAAGAAGATGGTCCTGCTGAAGTAAGCCCTCACGGCTGAAACCTTCAGCGGCGTAAATAAAGCCCCGCAAAACTGCGGGGCTTTCTATATCCCGCACCCTATTCCATCCAAGATGAAACGGTATCCCTTTTATGACCAGCAGTGTTCTTAGGGGGATTGTGGCCCGATGTCTATGAGTTCTCGATAGTGGGAGTCAAGACCAGTCGGTCGAGCAGCTCTACGATGGCCTCCACTCTGAACGGCTTCTCGAGGAATCCGTTGGCGGGCCGAAAACCTGCGTTATCCTGAGCCTCCGCTTCGCTACGGTAAGCCGTGATCAAGATTACCGGCACATTGGGGTATTTTTCTTTGACTTTTTTCAGCAGGGTGACGCCGTCCATTCCGGGCATTTTGATGTCGGTTATGACAGCGTCAACAGGACTGCCCTCAAGCTCCGCCAGCGCGGACTGACCATCCGCGACCGGCAGAGGAATATAGCCGCTGTAACTGAGAGCGTCGGTGAGCATCTCCCGGAAAGTGTCGTCGTCATCGACGACCATCACTCTGTGAATAGGTCGACTGATACGGTCCTTTTTACCCGAAAGGGTGTTTTCTATCAGTTCCTCGATGTGCGAGATACGGAACGGCTTGGCCAGAAAACCGTCGGGCGATGCTCTGCCGACGATATCATCGGTGGCGACGCCTGTGATGAACAAGACCGGCAGCTCGGGGTACCGGCGACGAATTTCTCTGAGCAGGGCAATGCCATCCATGCCGGGCATCTTGATATCGGATACCACAAGGTCGAATCGCCCGGTGCGGAGTTTTTCGAGAGCCTCGACGCCCCCCGGGGCCCCGACCGCCCGGTAACCAATCGTGGTCAGCGTATCTACCAGAAGGTCCAGCAGGTTGACGTCGTCGTCCACGACTAGGATATTGGTCCGTGACTTGGCTGGCATCTAGGCCCTGATTATTTTAAGAAGTTCTTCAGTTCTGGTTTTAAGTGTCTCGCGGGTTTTGGCCTCGACATTCAGCCGCAGCAGCGGCTCGGTGTTCGAGGGGCGAAGATTGAACCAGAAATCGTCGTACTGAACTGTCAGGCCGTCGATCTCATCCTGCTGGCCGGAGGCAAAAGCGCTTTTGACCTGAGCTATCTTATCCCTGATGGAGTCTACGCGCGTGTTTATCTCGCCGGAGCGAAAATACGGGTCGATTTCCCTTACCATTTCACTGAGAGGTCTTCCTTCAACAGAGAGTAGTTCCAGACAGACCAGAAAGGCAATAAGACCAGAATCGGCGAACCAGTTTTCCCGGAAGTAGAAGTGCCCGGAGTGCTCTCCACCGAAGATAGCGTTATGCTTTTTCATCAGCGGTTTTATCAGGGCATGACCCACCCGGGTGCGGACAGCATGCCCCCCAAGGCGCTCGATCAATTCCGGCAAGGCCCTGGAACAGATCAGGTTGTAAAGGATAGTCTCGCCCGGGTTCTTGGCCAGCAGGGATTTGGCCACCAGCGCCGTGACCATGTCGCCGCCGAGTTGCACGCCTTGTTTGTCTACCAGGAACATCCGGTCGGCGTCGCCATCAAAGGCGACCCCAAAATCAGCACCGGTCGTCTCAATCTGTTTCTGCAGATCGACCAGATTCTCCACCTCGATGGGCGAGGCGGGATGGTTGGGGAAACTGCCGTCAAGCTCGAAGTACAGCCTGATGGCATTGAGAGGCAGCCTGTCCAGCACCGGCGGCAGGGTGGCGCCGGCCATGCCGTTGCCGGCGTCGATTACGATATTGAACGGTTTTACCTTTGAGATGTCGATAAAGGAAAGGCAGTGGTCGGCATAATCGCGGGTGATGTCTTTTCTGACGATATTGCCCGGGGAGGGTGATTTCGGCATGGCGTCTTCATCTTCGATGAATTTTCGGATTTGGAACAGCCCTTCCTGACCGGAGAGTGGCACGGCCTCCCGCCGACAAATCTTAAAGCCATTGTATTGTTTCGGATTGTGGCTGGCGGTAATCATGACACCGCCATCGTAGTCGAATTGGCCGACGGCGAAATAGAGACCGTCGGTGGATATGCGGCCCAGGTCCACTACATCAGCCCCGGCGCTGTTTATGCCGCCGGCCAGGCTCTCGAACAGCTCATCGGACGACAGGCGCATGTCACGGCCTACTGCGACCACTTTGGGTTTCAGGTAGTTCACCAGAGCATAACCGATCTTATGAGCGGTGTCGGCGTTCAACTGCTCGGGGTAGGTGCCCCGGATGTCATACGCCTTGAAAATCGAAGGGTCAATAGACATAGCCATTCCTCCGCGTGCCTCCCAAAATAGAGACTTGGGCTGACCGGGTCAACCAAGAATTACCGCTGCTTATACAAAGAGTCGGACTTAAGGAAGGTCTCGTTGAGTATAATTCCAGCCACAGGCAGTCTGCCCGGGGCTTCCGGCGGGGGAAGATCAGTATATTAGGGCTTGCTTTTTCACCGCTTTTGATTATCATTATTCGCTTGAACGGCCGCTCATCGACGAGTCGTTCGAGGTGGTTTTTCGGACAGGTTCATACCGTACCTGTTGCCGAAGGATTTGGAGCCTATGGGCGGTTAGCTCAGCTGGTTAGAGCACCTGCCTTACACGCAGGGGGTCACTGGTTCGAATCCAGTATCGCCCATTAAAGATGGGCGGTAGGCAGCGGGGAGACGAGCGGCAATTGAGGACCGACTTGGAAAGCCGATACATAGTTCGTAAGATAACGGGGTTGTAGTTCAGTTGGTTAGAACGCCTGCCTGTCACGCAGGAGGCCGCGAGTTCGAGTCTCGTCAACCCCGCTTTATTTATCTCATTATCCCACAATACATTACGTTGCCCAATAAAATCCGGCTTCACTCTGTTCCCGGCTACCATCCACCTGCTCCCGGGGCCATTCATCACTAAACTAACTTGACAAATAACATGACAGGATTAACCTAATATGTCGTTCAACAACCCGGGGCAGGTCAATACTGCCCAATCCATTATTATTATTTCATTGCCAAAATAGTAGAGAAGTATGTAGTATTTCAGTAATTGACTCTTAACATTGAGAATCTCTATAACTGGAGAATATTATGAATAGAATAATTAGCTTTCCATGTACAATGACCATATTACTTCTATTTGGCTCATTATCGAATCTGTCTGCCGATACGATCGTACCCGCCGGATTTGTGTCCGGAACCTGGACTTCGGCGGGTTCGCCCTATCTTATACAGGGCAACATAACCGTCCATGCTGATTCCACGCTGAACATTGAACCGGGCGTGGAAGTGAATTTCCAGGGGTCTTACAGCCTGACCGTGAATGGGTTGTTGGAAGCCGTCGGGACGGAGACTGACTCCATTCAATTCATTACAGCGGAATCCATGTGCTGGTTCGGAATTCATTTTGCTGACACCCCAGACAGCAGTCACCTGGCATACTGTACTGTCAGCCGTTCCGGAAATTCAATCGTTGGGGTTGGCGCTATAAACTGTACCAACTCCGATCCGGTAATCACACATTGCCGAATCAGTGATAATCAGTCACATGCCGAACACTCTGCTTATGCCGGAGGAATTGCGTTAAATAATTCCAATGCAGAAATTTCGTGGTGCGATATCAGCAACAACAAATCCGGGATGTACGGTGGAGGCATCAATATACTCAACTCCAGTCCGGTAATTGCCGGGTGCAATATCAGCGCTAACAAAGCTACCCAGCAAGGAGGCGGCATATATATCGCCGGGAATTCCAGCCCGATTATCACGGGATGCGCCATAGAGCGGGACACATCAAATATGTATGGCGGTGGAATAGCGGTTGCCGGTGGCGAGGTGACCATTTCAGATTGCACCGTCGGCTACAATAAGGCCTATGACGGCGGCGGGGGCATCTCAATCTTCGGCGGCAGTGTATCCCTTAATGGCTGTATATTCGAGCATAATTATTGTCAGGCTTTCTCCGGACAGGGAGGAGGCATTTTTGCCAATAGTGGCACGCTTACGGCGGATCATTGTACCTTCTTCGGAGATTACGTGCAGCAATGGGAGGTAAACGGAATGGAGATTCATACCGGGGGAAATGCTGCAATGACAGTTACCAACAGTATTCTCTATAGCGACGCTTATCTTATCTTTTCCGGCAGTTCGTTGCCTGCTTCGGTCTCGTACAACGATTTCTTGACCGACTCGTTTCACTGGTACTTTACCGGTAATATACCTCCCGGATTGCGAGAACTCACTCAAGTCAATGCCAACGGCGACTCGAGCGATGTATACTATAATATCTTCATGGAGCCGATGTTCGTTGATTTTGCGAATGGGGATTACCACCTGACAGAAAACTCGCCCTGCATCGACGCAGGCGATCCAAATTCACCGTATGATTCAGACGGTACTGTTGCTGATATTGGTGTCTACTATTTTAACCCGTTAGTCGGAATTGATGAGCATGATGAGATTTTGTCGACACAATTCTCACTATCGCAAAATTACCCCAATCCCTTTAACCCCTCTACTGTGATTGAATTTGATCTCCCTAGGAGGTTGAATGTTTCCATAGTGATCTTTAATCTATTGGGCCAGGTTGTAGCTGAGGTTGCTGATCAACTATATTCGGCAGGAAGTCATCAAGTCACTTGGAATGGACACTCATCAGATGGAAAACCTGTGGCAACGGGCGTGTACTTTTACAGGCTAGATGCTGACGATTTCGTTAAAACGAAGAAGATGTTGCTTTTGAAATAGAAGGAGTTTCGAACCAGGCTACAGAGGACGATTCGGGCGGGCACAGTTGTCATAACTTACATTATTGTTTTCCAACGGATTCCGCTTGCCGTAGAATAGCCTATCTTCACCTCAAATTCGAATCCCACAAAAGTTTGGGGAGAGTGAGGTCCACCCCGCCATAGATTAATTCGTTACAGAACTATCAATCCGCTTTGAAATACCGTTCCCATGTCACATCTCGGACTAAAGATTGAACCCGAGGGCAAAAGCAAAGGTGTTTACGGAAGCAACGTTGTATTCCGCCATCAGATTTAGTACCCATATATAACTTGCAACACCGGCATATCCTAGCGCTATTGAAACCCTTTCATCCTTTAGATCTACTTTGGAGGTTGTTTCGGTTGCAGCTACCAGACTCTGTCTCAATCCGACATATGGGGCAAACCTGCCGAACTTCTTACTTGTCATCAGATCAACACTATAGATATTCAAATTGAAGTCGGGAACCCCGGTTAGTATTGCAAAACTCGCCCTTACTGCAGCGGCAGGACGTTTCTCAGATTCCTGCAAGAACGCGTATTTGAGTTCTCCACCTACCGCGCCGTAATTGGCACCCGGGGCGGTTGTCCAATAGCCGCCAATGTCCATATTCTTGGATATTCCCATGCCAGCGCGAATGGTCGGAATAACAATAGCATCGCCCAACGGGCAGTCTTCATCGGGATGTACAAACGTATTAATCCAGGCAAGGCTGTGTTGATCAACGGGCGAGTATGAATAATCGATGGCGATTTCGAAATTCTTTTTGCCGAGCGTTGTGGCCGGCGCCAGCGATCTGAAAGACAAGATTGTACCGGCTTCCCTCGCAAATCTGTGCCACTGGGCTTGCGTCAATGATGGATTGATGACCATCGAACAGCTCTTTACGCTGGGATCGATACGCCAATACCAGTCGGTGCCATTGCTCTGTGAGTGCGACGTAGACACGAACAGGAAAAGGAACGCGGCAATCGCTAGTCCCTTAAGGTGTTTGGAATTCACACTGATCTCCTTTCAAATTGATAGTCTATCTGATAAGTTGGAATTGTCTTGAATTGTGGTTCATGTAGCTTCCACTACTGCGCGGTTAGTCATGCTTGGTATCGCCCTTGTGTCTTGCAAGCGTAGCGCCGATAATATCAGTACCTACATCCACGAGTGTCTCGATGATATAATCCTGATTGCAATCCTTGATCAGCCCGACACAGATCATTGAGGCCAGGCCGTGGGTGAATATCCACATTTTGTTCAAGAGCACTGCCCGCTCGCCGTCCGACAGCGATGTGAATCTACTGTCGTTGGTCATCTCCGACCCCAGAATGTCGAGGAATTCGCGTATGACCTGACTATAGCTGTCCCCTTCCAGCAGAAGCGCCCTGTAAAGCTGACGGTGCTCGGAGGCGAACATAGCAACGCCGGTTCCCATATTCAGGAATACCCGATCGGTGTAGGGCCGAGAGCTGTATTCCAACAGTGCTCTCTGCGTTTCCTTCATCACACACAAAGCCAATTCATCCATTGTAGCAAAGTGGTGGTAGACCGGCGCTGTCGAACAACCGAGTCTGGCGGCCACGCTTCGAGAGGTAAGCGATTTGAGCCCTTTCCGTTTGACTATAGCCATTGCGGCCTTAGTAACTGCTTCCTTCGTGTACTTAGTCTTAGGTGGCATATCTCATTATCCCATCACAAATGTTACATAACGTATGTTAGCTTACGGATGTTATATATCAGAAGTTTCACGAAATGTCAATGGATTTTTATGAAAGAAGCACCAATAATCGTCTCGTGTAGCAGGCAGTAAGACGTGGAACAGCATTATCTTATAAGGAATTTTGCTGCTTGTGTCGACTTGATACTATTTCATTACCTTATTATCTTCCAACGAGTTCCACTGACCGTTGAGTAGCATACTTCCACCTCAAAGGTAAACTCTACAAAAGTTTGGGGAGAGTGAGGTTGGGCCCGCCATCCTTTATTCTAGCATGAACTCCACTTGAAAAGTTCTGTGTATGGTAACGTCAACCCCGCTTTGACTTTGAGAGCCCGATGACATCGGGCTTTTTCTTGGGCTCGTCTTTCAATGAGAACCGTCATCTGAAGAAGAGTGAATCAGTTGGACGGCGGATCGCGTTTACAAATAACAAGTTGACGGATCTGGCATTCCTTTTATATTTTAGATAGACACCTTGATTTTCACTATATGAAAATTAACATTAAAAACTGAGCTCCCAACGACCATTTCATCGTGATTCATCACATTTGCTTGTCCTTGAGAAAAGTTGCGAGCGAAACATTTTTGATCATAGGTGAAATTATGAGAATCCTACGGACGATTATGTGCACTGTCTGTATGCTGATAAGTAGCACTGCCGGCGCCTCCGTTCAGTTGTTCGATGCTGATCTGGCGTATGATACGCAGGGGGAGGCCGTTAACCTATGCTCCGCAGATTTTGATCAAGATGGAGACGAGGATCTGGCTATAGCAAATATGAAACCGAGTGGATGGCGTTGCGGGTATTCAAGCGGTGTTGCCATCATTATGAATAACGGGGACGGTACTTATGAGCAGGCAGTTGTCTATAGTGCCGGATATGACCCACGTGATATTGCAGCTCTTGATATTGATACGGACGGTGATGACGATCTGGTAGTAGTGAGCGGAGATAGCGTCATAGTCCTTTTCAACTCTGGCCTTGGAACCTTCGGAACTACGACGAGTTATTATGTGGAAAACTGGCCGTGTGATATATGTGCGACTGATCTTGACATGGATGGTGATAATGATATCGCCGTTTGTGGCCAGCGGTTATTCCAATCCATGGTGTCGGTTCTAATAAATGGTGGCGGCGGAGTCCTGGATCCTCCGGTGAATTATGAAGCTGGTGGAAGCCTGCCGACTGCTCTATGTGCGACTGATCTCGACGGTGACAGCGATATTGACCTAATAACCGCTAATTCTCTAACGGACGACGTCTCGATTCTCTTAAATAATGGAGATGCCACTTTTCAATCTCAGATCACTGTCGAAGCAGGATATCAGCCAAGCGATGTATTAGCGATGGATGTTGATCAGGACGGGGACAATGACATAATTGTAGCTAATACCGGCAGATACCAGCCTTACCCAGATGGTCAGCCTGCAAGCATAATAGCCCTTCTGAACATCGGTGACGGAACTTTTCAGTCAACCGAAATTTATTCGGAGGAGTGCAATTCCAGTTTCCCATTATGCTCTGTATTTCCGGTAGATACAGATGGTGACAATGACACGGATCTGGTTGCAGGTAATGGGCTGATATTCACTAATAACGGAAGCGGGACATTCTCATATCAGGTGGGCTGTCGGGCTAATGTTCACGGAATTACTTACTGTGATTCCGACGGAAATGTTGATCTGGTCGAATTGATCGGGAGAAGAGCCGGTGAACCGGAAGACTGCGGAACAAGCCTGATTTCCGTTTACAGAAATCATGGAAACGAAATATTCAAGAATTACAACTTTCAATTGTCTCATGACGCAGACCCATCCGATGTCATTATTGTGGATGTTGATGGTGACGGTGACAAGGATTTGATTACCAGCAATTCCTATTCCGAAAACATTTCAGTCTTGCTGAACAATGACAATGGATCCTTCCAACAACCTCTTGATTATGATGCCGGAAGTTATCCGAGTTCTATTGTCGCCGTTGATCTAGACAAAGATGGCGATTCTGATCTAGTAGCAGCAAATCGAGAGGCAGACAGCGTCTCAATTCTACTAAATGATGGTTTTGGGAGTTTTCAGTTAGCAGCCAACTACAGTGTTGGGGGCTGGGGGGATGGGCCACGGTGTGTTTTTGCGGTGGACCTTGACGCTGATAATGACGCTGATTTAGTAGCAGCAAACAGCACCGCTCAACTTATCATTTTATTCAATGCCGGCAACGGCACGTTTCCCACTTCGATCGAATACGATATTGGCTTCCCCGGAGGAGCTTTTTGTGTATTTGCCATCGATCTAGATGGAGACGGGGATAATGACTTGGCATCAGGTCACCAAGATGGTCTCGCAATAGCAAAAAACAACGGCGACGGGTCTTTTCAGGCCGCTTCATACTATGGCAACTTGTGGTACCCAAGCTCTTTGTTTTCGTGTGATCTTGACGGGGACGGCGACAACGATATAGTCATGGATAGCTATGTATTCTCCAACAACGGGGACGGGACCTTTCAGAATGAAATCAGATACGGATACTCTGAGGGGACGTCAGTGATCGCCCATGACTTTGATGCGGATGGCGATAGAGACATTGCGCTGGGGAGCTGGTTCGGCTATGTCACAATCTTCGAGAACGACGGATACGGCCATTTCCAGTTTGAGCATATGTATGCCACCGCATTTGGGTCGAATTCGGTTGCTGCTGCCGACCTTGATGGTGACGGCACTGAGGACCTGGCGATTGCTAATTACTTAGGTGACAATGTCTCAATCTTCTTTAACCTTGGCGTCGTTACGGATGTTGATGAGATTGAATCACCAGAGCTGCCAACCACGTATTCGATCGATCAAAATTATCCCAATCCGTTTAATCCGATGACTCAGATTGAGTTTGAGATTCCCAGAGCGAGTTTTGTGGAGATCCACATCTACAACATGCTGGGGCAACAGCTACGGACTCTGGTAAGCGAGCGACTCTCTGCTGGCCGGAGAGTCGTAACATGGGATGGAACCGACGACAGAAGCATGCCAGTTGCTTCCGGAGTATATTTCTATCGGATCAGCACTGATGGCTACACCGATGCCAAGAAGATGATTCTATTGAAATAGGCGTACCGACCTTCGATCTTCAACGGGCAGGTCAACTCGACCTGCCCCTTCCTGAGCCTAACTTATTACCTTCCAACGAGTTCCACTACTCGTGGCATAGCTGATTTTGACCGGCAACTCGAAGCTCACGAAAGTTTGGGGAGAGTGAGGTCCACCCCGCTTTAAAAAAGCCCACAAGATAGTGAGCTTTAAACGTTTTAATACGCTCTATGTGGTATATCACAATGTGTTTACATTTGAAGCAGATATACTATACGTAAATTAACTGACCTTCCAAATCGGAAACGCATCACCGGTGTTGGATAATGGGCTTTTTTGAAAACATGCTCTGATAGTTCTGACACTTCATCCTCGATGTATTTACCCAGTTCACGGATCTTAATAAAGCTGTCATTACTATATTCCGCCCTACCGGATTAAATGAGCCGGCGAGGGGAAATAACAACCTTAAGTGTCGATCCGTTCCGGAGAACTTCCAGTGTGACTTCCTGCCCGCATTTCTTCTGCAGCAATCGGTACGCTTCGTCTTTCGTAACCGCCGTCACTATTCGGTCATCGATGGTTTTCAGTAAATCTCCCTGTTTCAAACCAGCGTCCGCTGCCGGTGAATCCGGGAACACGCGGGTAATTCTGAACAGTCCGTTTTCCGTTCGGAGAAATGAAATGCCCGCCATGTTGAAGTCGAAGGGATCGTTGAACTGGTCGCTGGGCTCAAGATACATTACCTGGCGAGAGTAATCAAACGTTACGTTGAAGCGTTTGAGAATGCCCTGCCCGAGATTGCCCTCTTGAGACCAGGGGGGAGGAGTTTGGGAGGAAAAAGAGCACAGTACATTTTTGAAATGAAATCCGCCGATGCGGAATTCTTTGACGCGTCCTATATGAACGGGAATTTCATTCTTCAAACTCACTTTGTAGGTTTCGATGGTTTTATTCGGCAGGATAATGGCTTCTGCTGATCCGACATTCAGTGTTAAGGCATCGGAATTACCTATGTCAATAACCAGGTTGAGTGGTACTTTCGCCCCACTTTCCATTTCTGTCTCGCATTTTAGCATGGGATATCGCGCGATTTCCAACGGAATTGCTTCTCCATTGCCCGTATAACTGAATTGTTCCGGATTCGTCAGCGTGATTTCCATGTTATCATAGTCAATGGAAACCACGAAATGTCTGAACAGACTGGAACCGATAATACCGTTTTTCCCCTCATGGTAATTATGACGGTCGGCGTCGAAAGGCATCACCATGACCATCTGTCCGCTGAATGATGCGCCCGGCAATTTGAAATTGATGTCCATAGCCAGGTCCGCCTCAACCGTGGTGCCACCGGCACCCATTATCGGCGCCTTGCCCACGTAGGATAAGTTCAGCTTGTCAATTTCCTCACTGCCGAAAAGAATCGCTCCTTCGATCGGCATGCCTGTGTCGAGGATCAATCTAGTGATCGATCCGTTGATTTCCACCGGAAGCACAATGTGATTCGAAATCAATTCGAAAGGAAATGTGGTTGTGCCCTCGGGTGTGTCGATCCGGCTTTCGCCCATCGTGGAAGCCGGCATCCGAACAACGCGCGGCTCCTGCGCCTGTATTGAGACGGAACATGCAATCAACAATGTCAGCAGGAACAGGTATGTGATTGTTCTTTTCATTATCAGATACCTCCATGTGTTACGGTTTTACGATATATGTGACTGTACTAATTTTTGTTATCTAACCGCTCGATCAATGTGTGATACCCCCTAGCGTCTTCTCCCAGAAACGATTGCAGCCTGCTGTACTGATCAGGGATCTCCGTACTTTCCTTGTCAAAAGAGAATGCGTGCAGGGCGTAATGCAATAATTCGTGCATAAGTGCGCTGTGGTAGACCCAGGAAATGTAGGTGTTGGCACTCCACACCGCTTGTAACACCCGTGTGCCGTCTTTGGAGAGGAGCGCCATTAAATGTTCAAAGCCGTCAATGACACCGTTTGCCCACATACCCGGCCAGCGATTGATCGTCTTCTCACCCACCGGATCTGTTATTATCTCCACACCCTTGATCTTACACGGTGTGTAAACCTTGACCGCAACGTGGATTCCTCTTGATACAGTGTTTTCGATCTCCTCTTTTAATTGCGTCACGGCTTCAGGGAAAAGATCGAGTAATGCTATTCCCTGACATTTTTTGAGCATCTGCCTGAAGCGTTCGTACATCTGATCGGGTGTCTGCAGATAGTACAGCCTCTCATCATCAGGAGCCGGCCTCAGTTTTGTCAGTTCTTTTACCGCTTCGCTTTTGGCTTGGAAGAACTTCTCTTCAAGGCCGTTCAGAAATTCGTCGATAGGCACTGCTCGGCATAACCGGTTTTTGCTGTCCTCAACCAGGACGATGCCTTTTGCCTGGAGAGATTGGATTGTTTTGTAGGTGTTGGCTGTAGGTTTACCGATGGCTTTTGCTATTTTATATCCCGTTGCGGGAGAATTCTCCACCAGAAAACCGTACACTTCCGCCTCCATGGCCGTCAGGCCAAGGTCAACAAGGGGTTGAATAGAAAATGAAGTAATCATAATGTCCTTTTTAGTAGTAGTAAATACTACTACTATTATTATACGACTTCTCTGTAGATTGGTTCCCGTGAAAGAAATTTTTTTTGCTTTTCTAATAAGAATATGGCTAGTCTTTTCTCCTCAACGTTGCTGTATCAGAATGAAAGAACATCCCAGGGTTTTGTGTTTGACATTGATTATCATTTCCGCTTTATGTTTTGAACCGGGACACATCGATTTTGTACCTGATGATCCGCCCGATCGTATCAAGGAGCCAAGCAGGCGCCCCGTTTCTTTTTCAGGATATTCCGAATTATCTCCTTTTCGTAGGCCGTCATGGTGCTGGCTTCCAGAGCAGTGACCGAAAACCGGTGATCCAACAGATTATCCTTATGGCCATGGTCCTCAGGGTGATGTAATTCGTATATATGATTATGTCAGATTAGTATGAGATATCGATTCTAATACCAATGTGAATGAAAGTTGTGCCACACGCAATGAATTTCAACTGGAGCAGAATTGTTGAACAGTTACTTAAAGTAAAACAACCATCTGGAAAAAATCAGATCAAATGGGGTGCTTCGGAGTACAGCTCAGGAGTGTTTTTCTATCAGATAAGGGTCACGCATTCTGCAGGAAGCGGGGCCGTGGATTTTCGGCAGGTGAGGAAGATGCTGCTGCTGAAATAGTAAATACTGCACTAATGTTTATTCGTAATGTATAGTGCCTTTTTTGTTGGCTCAATGTGGCACCCTACAATCTATTGTCTTCCATCGTGTTCCGCTTAATGTTGAATAGTGAGTCCTCACCGGAAATTTGAATTCCACAAAAGTTTGGGGAGAGTGAGGTCAACCCCGCCATTGATTTCAAGTCTCGCCCACCAACACTTGGCTTGCATCTATGAGATTACTCGCAAGAGTTCGGAGTACCGATGATTGCATGTCGCAACAAACGAGTTCAGTCTCGCAACTCAGCGAGAATCTCCATCGCATACAGGAATATGGCGTCAGGATCAAATCCAAACGATGCGAGTTTTTCATAGCTCATGGGGTAATTTACTGGCAGGACTCGCCCACGTTCTGGATCGTCAGGAAAGACAATGTCAAAGGACGAGGACACTTCACCTTCAATTCCGCTATGTGCGAGTTTCCAGGTAAATAGATTGCCCCATGAGTTTGGAGCTTGGGCAGAGGGGGTGCCGACAAGCGTGGCTCCTGCAAAATAGAGATCAAGAGTCATATCCAGTCCGGAACTGGATGTGAAAGGAGTCATTAGCACAAGGACGTGCTTGGGGCAGTAATAGCCTGAATATTCCTCTGATTCATATTCTCTGTAGAAGGTAGTGGCTCGCTGGTAGTGCTTCAGTCTCACAGGATTGTCTATGAGCTTTCCAGAACTGTCATATCGAGCCGTATCACCCAGGATTCGGGAGAAATCAATATCGCCCATAACCAACGGCACAGATCGTCCCTGATTTATTTCATCAAGCGATTCATTCGGATTACTTTCAAAATAAAGGGCACAATAGCGATCACCGTGTCCCCCGCCGTTCGATTCCGCGCCTACATGCATTTCTGTTAGCTTCTGTTTGCCATACAGAAAATACACAAGGATTGGTCCCATGATAAAATTTCCGCCTCCGTTATTGCGAATGTCGACTATGAGAACATCCGTCCCCTTTTGCTTCATCTCAATAACCATATTACGAAAAGTCTCCGTCGCCGAGGGAAACCTCGCGAGCTGATCCGGGGTGTAGTTCTCTTTACCTCGCGATACGGCCATTTCATGTGCTTCACGGTATTCACCCATGTAATCAACTCTCAGGTAGCCGATTTCTTCACCCGACTCGAAAGGATCGATGAATTGAAATAAGAAATACGACGAATCCGTTTTTGGAAGATCAATGTGTGACTTCCCCAGATGCCTTAATGTAGTACTACTAAGGCCGATCTGAGTTGACCGCACCAGGTTTTCAATCTTTCCTGCGGTCAGCCGGAACTGAAATGTGATTTTGGTTGTGTCTTCCCATTCAGGGATAAGTTCTTTTGAGTATGATCCAAAGAGTAAGTTATGTTGTCCCAATTGCCGCAGCGCAAAGTACTCGTTCTCGACACCTTCCAGCTCGGAAAAGCGTCTTATCAACTCGTCGGTGCCCACGCCTTCAACCGAAATAAGTCGCGCCCCGACATAAGTTGAATCCTCTTCTTGAAACGCTGCAATAACGAAGAGGTCCTTTTCAACAATATCAAAGACGAAAGGAACACCCCCGAGTTTGGAAGGATCGGCATGGTACACTGAATAGATAGAAGTATGCTGGTCACCGATTGATGCGACGAAGGGGCGCAGAAGCCTAATCAGCTCAGTAGTCGTCATGCCTGTTTCAGGAACTGCGTTTAATGTCTCGTGAAGGCGCCGGTGAAAGGTTATCCTTCCTCCTCCGGCGCTATAAGGATCAGGATGAGTGTTCTCGATTATATTCGCTAATTGGCGGATATCGGCTATAACATCTTCGCGTTGCAGGAGGCTATCCTGAGCAAGTGATTGATTCGCAGTTAAAGACAGAAATATCATAGTTAGCAGAAAAAGGAAAACAATCTTAAGATAGTCATTGCCTTCCAATGTTCGGTGGTTAATTGCGGTGATTGCAGTTTCTTGCATCATATTACACGATACGGAATTACGATTTTTTTTGTTTCATTGAGCAGCGGGAAGATTCCGATTCAAGCTCAACCTCTAGAAGCTAACTGGTTAACTGGTTCGGCAATTATTGCCTCAAAGCTCTCCTCTACAAAATCGGTTTATCCCTGTATTTGATTATCTTCCAACGCGTTCCGCTTTCGGAAGAATAGCCTGCTTCCACCGGAAATTCGAATCTCACAAAAGTTTGGGGAGAGTGATATCGGGGCCGCCATAGACTTTGAAGGCCCCAGTGCCAGCCGGGGCTTTTCTGTTGGTAAAAGACGGGTATATTGATTACATCAGAATCGTAATCGTTAATTTTTCCATTTCTCGAAAAGTAGTTACCCGGCTTTCACATTCGCTTGAAGGTAAACGGCTTAAAATTTGTGTCTTCGTCTGATATAGCAAGACTCTCGACTAAACCCTTTTCATTTCTGGAAAAGCGGACTATTCCAATACTGCCGACAAATTCATCCTTGTCTGTCATTTGCAATGGGCGGTCGCTGTATCGATGATGCTGAATCACGAGTTTGTTATCATCAACAATGACGTTGTAGGCTATACCGAGGGCGTCGGAATAATACTTGCCACCATAGTCAGCTGTCAGCTGTTTCGATGTCAACACCGGTGCATCGATGCGAGATGCCCACATGATATTTCCTGATTTTTTAAGATCGAGCATTATTCGCGCAACCTTCCGGTCGCCTTCATCCTGTATATGAATGAACGCATTGCGGAGATTGTTTGCCAGTAGCGACTCTGAGATTGGGCGAAAGAGATCTGAGCCATAACCATCCATGATTCCATAAAAACCGGTCCCCAGACGACACAGCAAGAGCCTGCCCTTGTTCTCATCAATGAGGTAACCGCCTCCTAAGCTTTCTATATTGGCAGAATCGATAGTGATAAATGGTTTCGGCTCGGAGGCTGGTGTTTCCGCTATTTCTTCTTTGTCAGTAGGATAAAAGAGATCCAGAATCCGGTAACCAAGAGGCTCAGCTCTAAGGTGACGGCTGTTGGACAGTATTACAATGCCAAATTCGTCCTCCGGCGCGTAAATCACCATTGAAATGAAACTGCCGGTCTGGCCGGAATGACTGACTACTAGTTTACCATTCCGTTCCTTAACTCCAAGTCCATATCCATAGAAACACTCGCTGCCATCATTGAGCATACTTGTCTGGAACATCCTCTCTATCAACATATCCCCGCCAACCTTGCGTTGGCGGAAGTTATCAAGCCATAGAATCATGTCATCAATCGTGGAATAGAGATAACCTTCGCCAACGACATCGCTGTTGCGAGGATCTTTGTAATAGACATCGTCATTTTTGTAGTAGCAATCGGCCGCATTAGGAATAACCTGAAAACAGTCGTCCGGGAATAGGGTGTGTTTCATTTCCAGAGGCTCAAAAATGCTTTTTTGGGCCCAGGAGGCCAGCGATTCTCCGGTCACCCGCGCGATCAGTTCCCCCAAAAGGGCGTAATTGGTGTTGCAATAAACCCACTGACTTCCCGGGGCGAAAATCAACTGATCCTGACCTTTCAGCAAGGTAAGGACATCTTCAATAGAAGTATAGTCGACCGGATTATGACCGCCATAATACCTGAACATTGTGCTGTACTCCCATAGACCGCTCGTGTGATGCATGAGATTGCGGAGGGTCACAGTAGCGTCGTACGCGGGAAGCTCCGGGAAGTATTTATGAATATCATCATCAAGACTCAGCTTTCCCTCTTGTTCCAAGAGCAATACCGCCAGCGCCGTGAATTGCTTAGTTACAGAGGCCAGATTGAAGACGGTCTCATTTGTTATGGGAACCGTGTGTTCGAGACTGGCCAAACCAAAACAACGCCTGTAAATCGATTTGCCGTGCTGGATAACGGCAATCGCGGCGCCGGGCGCGTCAGGAATTATCTCGGACGCGAGCAGGCTGTCAACACTTGCTGAAAACTCCTCATGACTGATTTCCTTCCCGTGGGATGGATCTGCCATTGATAGAATTATCGCGAGGGCCGCCAACATAGGCGCGTGCAGAAAGGCAATACGCATGATTAAAACTCCTTGAGTATTATGGATAGATATTATCTGCTCATATTGGACGGTGATTTGTCGTTGTATGTTTCACTTCTCACTTCAAAGCGTCGCGGTTGTTCGACCCTTTATTTATCCGACTATCTTCCAACGTGTTGCATTTAGTAGTCTATAAGCTGTGCGAATCGCGAATTCGAAGCTCACAAAAGTCTGGGGAGCGTGAGGTCCACCCCGCCATAGACTAAAAAGCCCGATCTTGTCGGGCTTTTTAGTTGCTCAAAAAAAATGATATACTAGGTTATAAATAAAGTTGGCAGGATCACAGGGATCCTGCCCTACTATGACTGGTTTCCGATTTGGCATACCATTATTGTTCCTTTGCGAATGTCTCCGATGTGCCACGGTAGTAAATTACCACCAATCGTCGCGAACCAGAAGACGCATCTGTTTCGAATCGAAATCTGCGATGAAATTGCTTTTCCACAGCAAACTCGTTGTTCGATATTAAGTACAGACGTCGAGTATTCGAAGAATTATTCACCGTATAATGCAGTGTGCTACCTTTACTTCCAATTTGTATGCCATCAAAGTTACCCACAAAATTTACAAGCTGAGATTCATCTAACATCTTTGGATTTGCCTGAGCATCTAGAATTTCATAAAACCAATCGGCTTTTGAATTTCTTATTCCTTCGCGATGTAGCTCCTTGACCACATCCTCAAAGACAGCAGCCGATGTTATTGCATCAAACTTACTTACGAGGGCGTCTTTCAGCTGACTCTGCACATAGTAATAACCGGGAAAGCACATTGCGTTGAACTTCAATACTTCGATGTTATCGATACCTTTCGTGATCAGCTTGTCTGCCAAGCAACAAAGTTCATCCGGAGACTTGATAAGTTCTTGATAAGCCTTGAACTCGTGAGCGGCTTTTTTAACACCACGGTTGAGTATCAAACTATATAATTCATTGGCGGTCGGAGATTTGTTGATATCGGCACGTACTGGCACATCATCCTTATCGAATTCAAAAAACAAGTATTGATCGAGGTCTTCTATGTAAAAAACTCGCTTCGAAATCGGTAGCAACCTGAAGGTGTAACAAAAGTGATACCCTTCCAGAAAGAGATCGTCGCCCAGCTTTTTAATGTTACACTTCACGTTATCGATAATATAGTCTTTACAGTAGCTTCGTTGTTCCGCCTCAGCAAGGACAAGACATTGAATTTCAGGCGGTTCCTCCAGAGGGAAGAATGTGGGAATTGCCGCCGAATCAATGGTCCTGGCCCCGAAAACAATATCATCAATGACAAAATCTACATCCAAAACTCCATGGCGAATATAAGTATCGGACTGTATAACCAAAACAATATCGAGTTCTGGGAATACACAAATACGTTGACCGAAATGGCCAGCGGCCATGAACATCCGCGTTCCTCTATAATCATCGCAAGTGTACCACAAATATCCATAGGACAAGGCACAACCGGTGGCAAGATTGTATTCGTCGGTTTGTGACCAACTCTTCAGGGATTCGTGAACCCAGTTTGATGGTATGATTTGTTCGCCATTCCAACTACCTGACTGTAGTAGTAACTGCCCGAAACGGGCAAGGTCCCTTGATGACATCTTAAATGGATACGCCGGATGATCTGAATTTTCCTCATAGTCGTAACAGCCATCTAAGATCCGGTAATCCTGCATCTGAAGTGGTTTAGCGATGCGGTGATAAAAATCTTCGAAAATGCTGGTACCGGTCTCTTGTTCAAAAATAGTCCCCAGGACGTTGGAGTCCCAGTTGTTGTAATACCAGTGACTGCCAGGCATATACGTACCACGTTTAGGTCGACTCTCCTTCATTTGCTGAGATTCCGATGCCGCAGGGAGGTAAACCCCTGAGCGCATTCTAAGCATATCTCCTACTTTAGCAGTCTTCTCTTGCGATGTAAAAGGTATTTTATCGCTTATAGCTAATTCCCCCAGAGTTGAATTGAGATTGATTTGCCCGCTGCCGACATGAGTACCATACAGAGCACTCAACAGACTCTTCCTCATAGAATGGCTCTTAAATCTTCTAAAATACTGACCGTAAGCAAATACTACGCGGCCCTCATACACCAGCAACACGGAAGAGGCGTTGGCGTCTTTACAGATGCGTGAGAGAAGGTCTGATGACCAACCGGCTTCTTCTGGAGAGGCATACCTCAACCATTGATCGCCCGGATTATGTATTAGAGTTGCACTTGAAGGCTTTGTACGGTTATAATCTTTTGCTGTTATGACGGTTATGGGTAATGCCATCAATATAAGAAGAAGAAGGCGTTTTTGGTTCATGAGGGCATTGTTTCTTTCCCCTTTGACTGTTTGCTGATTTTTTACGGGAATACAGAAGAAATGTTTCAGATCCAAGGTTTATGCCTTTTAGCCCTATCACCTAAGCTATTATAGCCGAGCATAAATCATAGATATTGGTCACTTTGTTATTTTCCAACGTCTTCCGCTTATTATCGAGTAGCTTTTTATCACCTCAAAACTGAATTCCACAAAAGTCTGGGGAGAGTGATCTTGGGGCCGCCATTGACTTTGAGGGCCCCGGTCTAGATCGGGGTTTTTCTTTGACATAATGCCAGTTGCCTCATACGTTATCCAGAGGCGTCTGTCTTGGCGCGGGATGCGAGGCTAAAAGCCGCCTTATTCTAGCCGATGCTACTTAAGCATTGGTGCCACTGAGGGAGAGAATCTGATGAGGATATTCGTAACAGGCGGCACGGGATTCATTGGTACCCATCTAATACGAAGACTGTCTGCAGAAGGTCATCGGATAACATGTTTGGTCAGGCGAAGCAGTAATACCGCGGTCTTGGCAAAGCTTGGCGTGGAGTTCGTCATCGGCGATGTGACCGATTATGCTTCACTTGAGGCTGCTATCAAGGACCATGAATGTGTTATCAATCTGGCGAATGTCTACTCATTCTGGGAGCCTTATCCGAATGTCTATGACACCGTAAATATCGGCGGTACCAGGAATGTCATGGAATCGGCTTTGAAGGCAGGTGTTCCCAAGGTGGTCCACATCAGCACTGGCGGCATATATGGAAAACCCAAAGAAACTCCCTTTACAGAGGAGAGTGAAATCGGACCAGAACGGTTCAGCAGGTATTTCCAGACCAAGTACGAAGGTGATGAAGTTGCCTGGGGAATGTATAAAAATGAGAGGCTTCCTCTGGT
>JAOUEU010000025.1 GCA_029858555.1 Candidatus Zixiibacteriota bacterium | reverse complement strand
TTAACCAGGGCTTTGTAGGCGGCCCCAAGACCTATTCCCCAAAAGACCATCCTGGCTTTGAGGCCGCCCTCGTCTCCGGCGACAATGACCTCCGCACAGGCAGTACCTTCGGGAAATGCGAGTTTTTCGTGTTCGCGCTCGACAAGATACTTCCGGAGGGGTATCATCAGCAGAATTCCCAGCGCGCCGCCCAGCAGGGACAGCCAGAATATCTGCAGCTTCGATACTTCGTGGAAATATCCGGCGGCAGCCAGTTCCTGGTTGGCCGACCAGATGAAGAAAGCCGGGATGGTGAAGGTGATGCCGGCCGCGAGCGATTCACCGGCCGAGCCTACCGTCTGGACGATGTTATTCTCAAGGACACTGGCCCTCTTGAACAATAACCTCAAGACAGCCATTGAGATGACTGCGGCGGGAATCGAGGCCGAAATGGTCATGCCGAATTTCAAAGCCAGGTAGGCGTTCGCTACGCCGAAAAGAACCGAAATCAAAGCGCCCAGAATGAGGGCTCTCCAGGTTACTTCGGCGACAGACTGGTTCGCGGGGATAAACGGCTCGAATTTCTCTATTTTTTCATTTGGTTTGTCCAAGGGGCCTCCTGCGCTGGGATGTGACAGTGCATAGTCAGAGTATATTAGGCCAAACCCACGTTATGTCAAGTATTTAGTACGCTGCCACCCCCGCACTCGGTCATCGTCCGATCGCACCGGATACGCATTTTCTGCGTTTACGCTCAAACGACAACCAATGTGACCCTCGGCTCGTAGATAAGACTGTAAGATTGTGTTTTTATGGAACACATTACGTAAAAGATTGTACTATAGGGTGTGAGGCGTTGTTCCGTCCCGGGGGATTTATTTCCCGTGACCGGGTTCCGAGGAACAAACCACTTGACAGAAATGGACTTTTTTAGTAACTATACAGTGGGCCCGACATCGCCATACGCCTTAGTTGGTTTGATAAGAAAGACTCCCATTAACGATTCGCGTTACGGGGACACAGAGACGGCGTGGACAAATGGATTTACATTGTCCGTGCTACTTAACCCGTTGACCCAAATAGCCAAGAGCTACAGGAGGTGAACCTTGATTAAACGCGTAACAATTCTAACCGTAATTCTCACCATTATGCTAATGCCGGCAGTGATTTTTGCTAAGGCGAATCACCAGCTTACCACTGCCGCCAAGCTCACTACCGCCGAAAACCTGGTTACGGTCCCGCTGGAGATCACCAATCAGGAAAGCCTGGTCGCGGCTGACATTCCGCTCAAGTTCTCCGAGGGCGTGACCCTGAAAGAGGTCAACTTCGAGAACACCAGGGTGTCATATTTTGACATGAAGGCCGCTGTGATCGACAATGATAAGAATACGGTTATAATTGGTCTTCTGCCTCAGATCTCTTCAGTGCAAAAACCAGATCTTAAAGCTGGCACAGGGACGATAGCCAATCTGGTTTTCGAGATCACTGATCCCACGATTGCCGAGATCTCTCTTGAAGCGATCGAAACCAGGGACCCGGATCATGAACTGATGTTTGTGTATCACAAGTTCGATGAGAACGGTGTTCCCAGCATTGTGGAAGTGACTCCGGAATTTGAAGGAACGGTGGTATCGCTGGCCGGCCGAGGCGCCCAGTTGCCTCAGGTTTATTCGCTGAGCCAGAACTACCCCAATCCGTTCAACCCGGCCACAAACTTCTCATTCGACCTGCCGGTGGCGTCCCATGTAACTCTGACCATCTTCAACGTTCTGGGTCAGGAAGTGACTACGCTGATTGACAAGAAGATGGAGGCGGGCAGCCACACGGTGGAGTGGAACGCGGCGCGTTTCTCCAGCGGTGTTTATTTCTATCGCATTTCGGCCGGCAATTTCACTGAAACGAAAAAGATGATGATTCTGAAGTAGAGTAGCGTTTGATTCTGTTATAGCATTTCGACAAAGAAGTTTTGCCAAAAAAGCCCTTTCCACGGTCACGGAAAGGGCTTTTATTATGCCTAGCCGCTAATTCCTGCGCTGATTTAGCCACAGAATGTGCGTTCGACCTCTTCTCTCCCGAGTTTCGCGCACCTCCATCCCGCCTAAGTCGTTATCAGAAAAGAACAATTAAGATTGTCGGTCACTTGGCACACCGTTTGTTTAATTAATCTGCGGCCGGGGACAGTAGTACTCGACAACTGGCAGGCTAAAACCTGCCGACGGTACGGCCCGGGTAGTTTCGGCGGTTAGCTATCCAGGTCACCCCGGTTGGTGAGGAGAAAGAGGTCTCAACGATTTGTTGAGACCTTTTATATTTTGCTGTTTATCGGGAAAACCGAATGATCGTAGGCGGCTAACGCACGATTGCCCGGCTTGTCTCTTCATCTGTAACCGGGCTCACCTCAAAAGCTCTGTTTTCGCCGTCGTCCCTGACCCAGGTCACGGTCACCGTGGGCTGGTCCTTTGCCGAAGTATAGCGGGCCGTGATTCGGGCAGCCTCTGTCAGATTCTCTTCGGAGTTGTTTCCGATCAACAGGGTGACGGGAGACCCGATATTCAATGCCTCGAGATGGCAGTGTTGTGGCTGTTTGTATGCCAGTATCATTTTGTTGTCCTGTTCGTTGCGGCCGACAATAACTTTCGTGTCGTGGTCCAGGCGGAAATGGCGGCCGACGCGTAACAGGTTGAGGTCGTCGAAGGTGATGTGTTCCGTATTGGCCAGCAGATCGCGCAGGCGGTTGGAGTAGCCGACGTCGGTCAACAGACAGCCGGATGCGGGCGAGGGGTAGTCCTCCAGGCCGAACTCTCTGGCCAATTCCATCTGCCGCTTACGGCTGCGACCCGAAATACTTTCGAGCCTGTCACGGTCCACCAGACCGCTGAGCTCGGCATCGGTCGGTGGCAGAAGTTTAGCGGATAGAGGTCTGAGAAGCTTGCCTTTGAGTCCGGTCTGGTTGACGATGAGATTCAATTTGTCCCGAACCTGTGACATTGGCCGTTGACCCAGAACCTCACCGGTGATGATGAAATCGGCCCCAACCATTGCCATGAGTTCTTTGGCCTCATTCAGCATCAGAATCCGGCAGTCGGTGCAGACGTTCATGTTCCTGCCGCGCCCGAAGCGGGGGTTCCTGACTATGTCAACGAACTTCTGCCCCAGGTGCATGAGTTTGACGTTGAATCCGAATTTTTCGGCCGCCGGATAGGGATCCGACCCGCATGACGACCGGTCGCCCAGGTCACATCCGAAATGTGTCATGAATGTCAACGCCGTAACTTCTATATTTTGACGCAAGATGAGGAGGATGGCCAGCGCCGAGTCGAGCCCACCGGAAAAAAGGGCGATGGCATGACCGCGTTTCACTCCATTTGTTGTAGACATCGAATCCGTCTCTGTTATAATCCCAGCGTCTTTTGAGCTATTGGTCGCAGACGGTTTTACGGCTCAGGTGGCGCTCTTCTTTGAATGAATATAAGGCTTCAGGCGCAATGTCAAAGACCAAATTGCCTTGACTTGCCTTTCCACAACGGCTAAAATATTCCATTACCTTGAGGTGAGGACTGTCGCTATTTTCAGGCTAATTAACAGTCGGTTGAAGCGCTTTGCTTATCAAAGCCAGGAACTGTTTTACTTCTCGGTCAAAATGGTTCGGGCCGTGTTTGCCCGGCCGTTTTACGTCCCTGAAACTCTGGAGCAGATGTATCTCATCGGGTTCGGCTCGCTGTACCTGATCGTCCTGACCGGCATCTTCGCCGGAGAGGGCTTTGCCCTCGCGTTTTCCGTCGAACTGGCCGACTTCGGAGCCAAGGACTACCTGGGCCGCATCATGTCAATTGCCATCATCCGCGAACTGGGCCCGATTCTGACCGGCCTGATGGTGGCCGCCAGGGTGGCCTCGGGAATAACGGCCGAAATCGGGGCCATGAAATCATCCAATCAGATCGACGCCATGGTGGCTTTTGGCATTGACCCTGTCAGAAAAGTGGCCGTGCCCCGTATGGTGGCGCTGGTGCTGATGGTGCCCGTTCTTACTATCATCTGTGACGCCATCGCCATTATAGGCGGTTATCTGGTGGCGGTTTTCGTGGCCCACGTGACCTCGACCATGTACTGGTCCGCCGTGCGCGACCGCCTGCTGTTCGGAAATATCTTCATCGGTCTTCTCAAGCCGGTTGTCTATTCCTTTATTATTGCTTTCATTTCCTGTTTCAAGGGCTTTTCGTCCAGCGGCGGTACCAAGGGCGTCGGGCGGGCCACCACCGAGTCGGTCGTGCTGACCTCGATTACTATCCTCGTAATGAATTTCTTCATTACCAGGGTTGTCTTTACGCTAATAAAGGGGTGGCTGTGATCGAATTGAAGAACATAAGCTTTGCCTACGAGGAAAAACCGATCCTGAAGAATATCTCGTTCAAAGTCGGGCCTTCGGAGTCCCTGGTGATAATGGGGCCGTCGGGATCGGGCAAGTCCACCATCCTGCGGCTGATTCTCGGCCTGGAATGCCCGCAGGAAGGCGAGATTTTGATCGAAGGCCAGAACATATGCACCATGAAGGAAAAGCTGAAGCGGGAAGTCCGCAAAAAGATAGGGATGGTTTTCCAGGATGGCGCTCTGTTCGACTCCCTGACGGTAGGCGAAAACGTCGGCTATTACCTCCTGGAGCACACCGACATGTCGGACGAAGAAGTGACCGCGAGGGTGACGCAGATGCTTGGTTTTGTCGGTCTGGACGCCGACGAAATACTGGACGTTTTGCCCGACCAGCTGTCAGGAGGAATGCAGAGGCGAGTCGCCATCGGCCGGGCTCTTCTTTCCACCGACCCCAGCGTGATGCTTTATGACGAACCCACGACGGGACTTGACCCGAAAGCCACCGAACAGGTGCTGAACCTGATCCGGAAGCTGCGACACGAACGGACGATTGCCACCGTTGTCGTGACCCATCAGATTGTGGACGCCATTTCCATCGCCGACCGCTTTGTGGTCCTTCTGGCGGGGGAGCTGGTTTTCGACGGGGGTCTCGAAGAACTCCGCGACAGCACCGATGATGGGGTCGATACGTTTTTGGGGCCGTTCCGGGCTTCCTTTGAAAAAGTCAATCGGCGGCAGTTTGTGCGATGACGTCTGAACTGCGCGGATGCAAAGGAGCCTCAGGCTCCATTGGAATCGGATAATAACGAGGATGGAAGAGTGACGATATGAAAAGAACAACTGCCATTAAGTGGGGAAACCTCAGAACCGGCATCCTGGTGATGATCGCCATTGCCGCCTTGCTCTGGGCCTCCTTTACCGGCGGCGGCACATCGATTTTTTCTCCCAAGAGCCAGTTCGTCTGCTACTTCAAGAACGTCAGCGGGCTCGTGGGGGGGTCGCCGGTGTGGATGTCGGGCGTCGAGGTGGGCAATGTGCGCTCCGTCAAGTTTGTGAGCCTCGACAGCCTCCGCCAGATACAGGTTATCTGCCGGATAAAGAAATCGGTGTGGCCTTTGCTTACTACTGATGCCCAGGTTCAGTTGGGAACCATCGGTTTTGTCGGTGACAAGTATGTCGAGATTATTCCCGGCAGCCCGGACAAGCCGCCTATCAACGACATGGATACTGTTCCTACGCGTGATGCCGGCAGCGCCGAGGCCATGTTCAAAGCGGGGGAGGAGGCGATAAGCGAGGCCGGATCGGTTGTCAGTAACCTCGACACGCTGCTTCTGCGGATGAACCGCGGCGAGGGAACGCTCGGCCGGCTGGCCACCGATGAGGAACTGTACCGCGAAATCACCCGCCTGCTGGCAAACCTGACAAAACTGACGTCCGATCTGCAAAAGAACCAGGAGCGACTGGTCAAATCGATTGAGCAGACCTCCGACGCCCTTGGCAACGTCAGCGACCAAGTGAGCAAGAACACCGGCACCCTCGGCAGGATCGTAAACGACCCGGCTCTTTATGACAACCTGGCGGCGACCTCGGCCCGCCTGGATACCATCATGTACAAAATCAACACCGCCGAGGGCAGCCTGGGGCTTTTTGTCAACGACACGGCGCTGTATTCCGAGTTCACCAACTTGATGGTGCGGGTCAACAACCTCGTGACGGACATCCAGGCCAACCCGAAGAAGTACTTCAAGTTCAGCGTATTTTAGGAGTGCGACCGACGTTTACACCGGCGTGTAGGCCAGCATATACTCGAGTAATTTGACAGTCCCTTCTTTGCCGCCGTCACCGACCTCCATGGGCGGACCGACACAGGCCGGACAGCCGGACGCGCAGGGACATTTTCTGACATGATCCAGGCAGGCTTCAAAAAGGTGGGCCGATTCACTGAACAGTTTCTCCGAAAGCCCCACGCCGCCGGGGATGTTTTCATAGACATAAACAGTCGGCTTTTCGGTAAACGGCGCCCGCACCTGTGAAATCGACCGCAGGTCGCGCGGGTCGCACATCACCCACAGCGGCGCGATCTTGCCCATGATGTTGGCCAGCCCCCGCAATGATCCGCCGAACCGCGACCCGTCAAGGCCGACCCGAAATGGAATATCCCCCGGGAAAGCATACCAGAAGGCGTTGGTGTGCATCTCCAGTTCCGGCATCTCGAGTTTGCCCGAACCGACGTTTTCGTGAGTCTGGAACTTGATCTTCTTGAACATGACGGTAACGTTGGTGACCGACACTTCGCCGTGGCTCATTACGGCGTCACCGAAAAGCTCCTCGTTGTTGACGGCCAGCACCTTCAAATCGGTCTTCGTCTCGGCGTCGGTATAGTAGTCCACCTCGACTTCTTTGACATAGGCTTTCTTGCCCTCCCAGTCGAGCCGCGTCACCTGGTACTGTTCGGCGGCGTGAAGATAGATTGCCTCCGGGTGCAGAAAGATCGGCGCCGAGAAATAGTCGACTTCTCCGATGACCTCGGCGTTTTTGCTTTCGTTGAGGATGACGAAATTGTCCGGCGATGCCGAACGCAGGGAGATTTCCTGGGCCGGGTAGATTTCCGAGGACCAGTGGTATCGGTTGCCGGAGTGACGCACGATGTTTTCGTCAGCCAGGTATTCGAGTATCTCCGCCGTGCCATCTTCGCCGGCAATCTCGTCGCTGTCAAAAGGCAGTTCAAAAGTGGCGCACTTGAGGTGGTTGGTGCGGATTATCAGGTTATCCGGGTCGATTATCCCCGACTCCGGGGTTTTGTCGAAGATGTATTTCGGCTCGCCGCAGAGGAACTGGTTGATGGCCGTGGAATTGGCCACCATGATAGTCAGGGCGGTGCCGCTGCGTCTGCCGGCGCGACCGGCCTGCTGCCACAGGGAGGCGATGGAACCGGGGTAGCCGACGATGATACTTACATCGAGGCTGCCGATATCGATACCCAGCTCCAGGGCATTGGTCGACACCACGCCCGTTATCTTGCCGCTGCGCAGGCCGGATTCTATCCGCCGGCGTTCGTTTGGCAGGTAGCCGCCCCGGTATCCGGCTATTTCAATACCGCGACCGAAATCGCCTTTCAGCTCTCTCTGGAGATACGTCAGGAGCACCTCAACATAGAGGCGAAAACGGGCAAAGACGATGGTCTGCACCCGGTGCCGCAGAAACATGGCGGCCAGCCGGGAGGCCTCGTTGATGGATGATTTACGGATGCCCAACTGCTTGTTGATGACGGGCGGGTTGTAAAGCAGGAAGTGCCTTTCCCCGGAAGGTGCACCGTTGTTGTCGATCAGGGTCACCTCGCGGCCGATAATCCGCCGGGCCAGGTCATCGGGGTTGGCGATAGTCGCGCTGCAACAGATGAAGAGAGGGTCGGAGCCGTAGAAGTTGCAGATGCGCCTCAGTCGCCGAATGACATTGGCCAGGTGCGAGCCGAAAATGCCCCGGTATTGGTGCACTTCGTCTATCACGACATATTCGAGGTTCTCGAACAACTTTATCCACTTGGTGTGGTGCGGCAGGATGCCGGTGTGCAGCATATCCGGGTTGGTGATGACGATATGTCCGGCCGAGCGAATCAGCCGGCGCGCCGTCTGGGGCGTATCACCATCGAAAGTATAGGTTTTGATATCGACGTCGAGTCTCTGAATAAGGTCGTACAACTCACTCATCTGGTCCTGCGACAGGGCCTTGGTCGGAAATAAATACAGGGCGCGGCTGTCCGGTTTTTTGAGAATCCGGTCGAGGACCGGCAGATTGTAACACAGCGTCTTGCCGGAAGCCGTCGGCGTCACCACCACGATGTCTTTCCCTTCGCCGATCCTTTCGATGGCGTCCTTCTGGTGGCAGTAGAGCTGTCTGATGCCTCGTTGTTGCAGGGTGTCGACCAGGCGCATGTCCAGGCCAACGGGAAAATCGGCATATACGGCGGGCCGCGCCGGAAACTTCTTCCAATGGGCTATATTTCCGCCGACAGACGGGTCGCTCTTGAGCAGGTCTATTATCTGGTCCAGGTTCATTGACTAATGCTGCACCGAGGGGTTCAAATCTGGCCTGTTAACTGGCGTTGGCAGACATCACAGAATCTTTCACTTTTGCTGTCGATGTCCGGCATCATCTGGCTGAAGTAATTCACGCACCTGGGATTGCGGCATTGCCCCAGGTTAAACAGGTGCGCCAACTGATGGATGGCTTCTTTGTAAAGGCGGGGGTAGACCTTGGCGTCGTCTTCGGGCAGACCGTAGAACTCCTGACGGATCTGGAAAAGGGAGACGATGGCTGTCCCCGCCACGACATCGGCGTGGCCCAGCACAAAGGCTTCGTCGGGCACATACAGGTCCTCTTCACAGACGGCCAGTACCTTCTCACGACTGTTCGACTTGATGCGCTCGAGTTTGGCCAGAATGACCATGGCGTAATGCTGGTTGCGGACGACGTTGCGGGCCTCGTCGGGCACTTTCATACCTTTGATAATATCGATGGAGCGGTGGAAAACCGGACCGACGTCGGCCGCGAGACGATTCACAATCATGAAGTCGACTTCGCCCATCGGCACGACGACGATTTTTGATTTTAACAGCACCATAATTCACTCCGCCGTGAAGAAACGAGTCCTGCTTCCGGTCGGTGCTACCTTCACTTCGGCCCGGGCGGCACACCTGGGACACCAGCCCACGAACGCAGTGCCCTTTTTGTTCAGGTAAATGCGCGAATAAACATGACAGCACTTGAAATGAATCCCCAGGAAGGGACGTTTTGATACCGCGTCTTTACCCGTCATATCTGAAGAAAAGATACACTAAATAGCCTCAAAAGCAAGCTGCCCGGACTGCTTCCAGGCGCCGCGAAGTCCGATAAATCGGGCTGCCGACCAGAATGTGATACCGGAGTGCGGCTATTTCTCGCCGGTGAACTCCTTCATTATCGCAACCGATGCCGAACTGCCCAGACGTCCGGCCCCGGCTCGAAGAAGCTCCCGGCACTGCGCCAGGGTGCGGATACCGCCCGCCGCTTTGACACCGATTTTGCCCTGTGCCGCCTGGGCTAGCCTGGCTACCTGCTCCACCGTGACCGAGCCGAAAAAGCCGGTCGATGTCTTGACGAACTGGGCTCCCCCGGCCGCCACGCACCTGGTCGCTTTGACCTGCTGCTCTTCGGTCAGCTTGCCGGCCTCAATTATGACCTTCAGAACGACATTGAAGGGGAGGCTCTTGCGCACCCGGCTGATTTCCTCGGTAACCAGGTCATAGCGGCCTGAGGCTATCCAGCCGATATTGGCCACCATATCGATTTCGCCGGCGCCATCGCTGACGGCTCTGGTGGCCTCGATGATTTTAATGTCCGTCCGCGAGGCTCCCAGGGGAAAACCCACCGCGGCCACGAGCCGCACGTCGCTGCTGTGCAACTCTTCTCGGGCCATGGCCACCCATACCGGATTAACCGCCACGGCACAGAAGTGATATTTGCGTGCTTCCCAGCAGAGCAGGGCGATGTCACTCTCGGTTACTTCCGGCCCCAGAGCGGCATGGTCAAAAACGGCATTTAACTCCTGCATATTCATCCTGTCGGCTTTTGTGTCGAGCACCACCTCGGGCAGGAACGACTTGCCCGGGAGAGAATGCTCGAGGCTGAAGACCTCGGCAACCGTACAGGCCACATCGGCGAAGGTCTCGCGGGTGCCGAGATTGACGCCCTTGCGAATTTTCCGCCCGTACACCAGCAGGGGAACGTACTCCCGGGTGTGGTCGGTGGAGGTTTTGATGGTTGGGTCGCAGCCGTGGTCGGCCGTAATCAAGAGCAAGTCATCATCGCGCAGCGCTATGAGCAGATCCCCGAGTTGACGGTCAAAGTCCTCCAGCCCCTTTGCAAACATCTTCGCATCGTTGCGGTGTCCCCAGAGCATATCGAAATCGACGCAGTTAGCCATGACGATTTGATGGAATTGATCCTCCCTGACGGCACCAAGAACCCGCGTCATCACCTCGTAATTATTCTTGGCTTCAACGCTGGCGTAAAACCCTCGACGGGCATACAGGTCGTAAATCTTGCCGATGGAGAGAGTTTTGAACCCGTTTGCCTGCACCAGGTCAAAGACGGTATCCGACGGTGGCACCAGCGAGAAATCGCGACGCCCGGCCGTGCGCTGAAAACTACCCGGTTTACCCAGAAACGGACGGGCAATCACCCGGCCCACACCATATTGGCCCTGGAGGAGGTCCCGGGCAATCCGGCAAATCTCATACTGCCTCTCCGGGGGGTACAACTCCTCGTGAGCGGCCAGCTGGAACACGGAATCGGCCGAGGTGTATAGAATCAGCGCCTTCGTGCGAAGATGCTCTTCGCCGAGTTCGTCAATGATTTGGGTTCCGCTGGCGGCTTTGTTGCCGATTGTCCGCACTCCGGCTCTCGATTCGAACTCCTTGACCAGGGCCGCGGGGAAGCCGTCAGGGAACACCGGAAAGGGCTTATCGAGGACGACACCGCCGATTTCCCAGTGACCTGATGTGGAGTCTTTGCCGGCCGCTTTCTCGGCCATCCTGCCAAAGCAGCCCACGGCCGTCTGGCGCCCGGCTGCCCTTGGCCGCACGCCTTTTATGGATGCGATGTTCCCCAGGCCGAGACTCTCGCAATTGGGCATGTAAAGTCCCCCGGTGGCTGCGGCTACGTTAGGTAATGTGGCCGCGCCCCGGTCGCCGTAGCGGTCGGCGTCAGGCAATTCTCCCACCCCGCAGGCATCGATGACGATGATAATTACCCGCTTGGACTGCATGAGGGCAATCTATATGCCGCCTGCGCCGTTGTAAACATCTACTTTATCCGAGCCGGTTATAAAAAGACCGGCAGCCTGTGGCGCCGGTCCCCGGGCGTCATTGCCTGTCCTCGGTGTCTATTTGAAAGCCCGCTTTTTCAGAACGTATTCTGAGTCGACTTCGGACGCAATCCTGGTTTGAACGGTATCGGCGCCTTTGCTTTCCCTGCGCTCGCCGTCAATGACCCACCGTTCCCGCTGCAGAACCACAACACCTTCCTTGTAGGCGAAATACATGATCCCGGTGCTGCTGACCCGGTCGATACCGGCTCTCCAGACAGAATCCTTGGTGTCGGGTACTATGGGAATTACCAGATTGCCCTCGTACTCGATCAGGGCGCAGTCATAGCCGGCCTCACGGGCCAGAGACTTGATGCGGTAAGTGGTTGAAGCTTCGAGGCTTTCCTCGGGAAGCACCACCCTGGTCTCCTGGGTCCATTCCTTGCCCGGCGACATCTCCACGGACGGGAAGACCGGAATGCCTTGTTCGTAATAGTTCTTGACATAGGCCGCTGAAGATGTTTCCTCTTCCTTGGCGAACGAGAAATCGACGATCTTACCGTTCGGCTTTATCTTGAGAATCATCTCTCGCTCGTAGGTGCTCGTGTCCATCACGGCGGAATCTTCCTTGCCGGGGCGCACAATCGTCCAGGCGCTGCTCTCGATCACGTCGGCGATACCATCACTGCCGACGTTTTTCACCTCCTGTGCCACCTTGATGCTGTAAGTGGTGAAACCCTCGCTTACAAGGGAATCCGCCCGGTAGGCTTTGAAACTCCGTTTGGTCACCTGCTCGTAGTCCAGGGTCATACCGGGCTCCCATTTCAGCGTCAGCTTGATCTTCTTGTCGCCCTGCGTACAGCCGGAGGCCAACGTCAGCATGGCCGCAATAAGCGTTATTATGGCGGTTGGTTTCAAGATATGTCTCCTGTGATAAATTCTGTCAAAACTCTTCATTTCACCAGGACGCGGGATCGGGCATTCTGGCAAACTTCCCAAGCACTCCCGGCGGCCCTACCAGCAACATGCCATTGAGCAGTCGGGATTGCTCATCGCGTGTGGCAAACTCCATCGTATCATCAAAAAACAGGTTCTGAAGCGGTGCCGCTACCAGAACCGGGGCCGGCACGCTGGCCATCCGGTCAATCCGGCCTTCCTGCTGTTGACCGAGGTAGATTGCCGTAAAAAGGATGAAGAGTGACGCAGCCACCGATATGATCGAGCGGATGAAGGCGTCCCGACCCTGTCGCGGACTATTGTCGGTTGCGGCCGGCGAATAGTAAGCCTCGTCCGCGCCGATAGTCCTGGCCAGAATCAGGTCGGTGGTTTCTTCCCAGTAGTCTGCATCGGGATACGCAGTCTTGACGTTTGTCATCAACTCCTTGAGTCGCCGCGTTGCTTCGTGCTCGGCCCGGCACTGCGGGCACTGCTTCAGATGACTGTCAACGATGTCATGCTGAGCAGGCGATAGTTCGTTGTCGACATAATCCTCAAGGAGCGACAACACTTGGCGGCATGTCATTCTTACTCCTTTACTTTCAAGCGCTGCCCTAAAATCTTCTTCAACTTTGAGCGGGCAATGTGGAGATTGGATCTGACAGTGGCTTCGGGACACTCAAAGGCTTGGGCTATCTCTGATTTGCTGTATCCTTCGATGTCATGCAGGATGGCCGTCGCTCTTTGCTTTGGTGGCAACTGGTCCAGCGCCCTGGCAATCTCCTCCATTAACCTCTTATTATCAAACATCTCGCTCGGCGTCGCCACTCGGCGGGAAAGATCCAGTTGAACGACTCCCGGCAGAGACGAGCTGTCATCGCTCATCGCGCTCTGAATCTTCCGCTTCCGAAGCAGATCAATCGAGTAGTTCGTGGCGATCCGGATCAAGAAGGTTGAAAAGTACTTTACATTTACCAACTCCTCACGTCGTTTGAAAACCCTGACAAAGGTCTCCTGGACTACCTCATCGGCATCGAGATGATTTCGCAAAAGCTGGTAGGCCAACGAGTAAATCTTCTGTCTGTATCTTCTAACCAATTCGGCGAAAGCCAGTTCGTCGCCTTTGACAAAGCTTTCGACCAGTTCCAGGACTGACTTATTCATGGCCTGAAACTTTGGTTAGGTCACTAATATTGACGTTTTCGCTCAACATCTGTTTAGTGTACGTCTGCAAAAATAGATTGACGAAGTTCCGGACATAGCTTATGCTTGCTGGAAAACATTGTCAATCTTTTTTTAGACAACGACTTATAAGAATTACGAGCATGATCGAAGACGTCGTCAAAGCCAATAAATACAAATTCTTTGCCGTAGGCGCCATCGGCACCTTTATGGGGACCCTCAATGGCTCCATTCTAAACGTCGCTTTGCCGACCATCGCCGGGGCTTTTAACGTCGGTATCGACGTCGTGGCATGGGTAGTCCTTGCATACTCTCTGGCCCTGGTTTCCCTCATGATGGTGTTTGGAGCCTGGGCGGGTCGAAGAGGCTACGCGGCAGCCTACAAATTTGGATATACCCTGTTCCTGGCTGGTTCGGTCATCTGTATTTTCAGTTGGTCGATCTATGCTCTCATACTCGGCCGGGTCATACAGGCTGTGGGTGCGGCCATGTTTCAGGCGGTGGGAACCGGTATGGTTACCCGGGTCTTCCCGGAGAATGAGCGCGGCAAAGGAATCGGCATGATGGTAATGATGGTAGCTGTCGGCCTGATGACCGGTCCGGTGCTGGGCGGTTTACTTCTCGATATCTGGCCCTGGCAGTCGATATTTGTGATCAATGTTCCCGTCGGCCTGTTCGGTTTGTGGTTTGTCTTCAGATATTTTAAAATGCTCCGGCCGGAAGGACACGACGGGCGGATGAAAATCGCCGGGGCCATGGCCCTGTCGCTGGGGCTTGCATCCATGATGTTGGCTCTGTCGCTTTTGAGTGATTACCCACTGTCGGATATCCGCGTCTGGGGCCTCGGGCTGCTGGCCCTGCTGGCTTTCCTGGCCTTTCACCGTTATGAATCGCGCCCCCAAAGCTCTCTGATCGGTCTGGATATCTTCAATAATCGAGTCTTTTCCAGCTCGCTGGCGGCCATGTTGACCCTGTATGCATCGATGTCGGGAGTGCTGATACTCGTTCCCTTCTACCTGGAGCACATAAAGCATCTTCGACCTCGGGAAGTCGGGCTCTACTTGATAATTCTGCCGGTGCTGATGTTCATATGCGCCCCGCTGGCCGGGCGACTCTCTGACAGGATCGGCTACCGCTTTCTGACCGTTTTCGGAGTGCTGGCAAATGCGACCGGCCTGTTTATGCTGACCTGGCTGGAGGCGGGCAGCTCCGCCTTGTACCTGATTCTGTCTCTGGTCGTGATGGGGGTCGGCGGCGGCGTCTTCAGTACTCCCAATTCGTCCGCCTTGATGGGCTCGGTCAGGAGAGACCAGACGGCAGTCGCCTCGGGCATCCTTTCCACCACCCGGGTTATCGGCATGGCTGTCGGGATATCCGTGGCGACGGCCCTGTTCGCCTATTTTCAAAAGTATTATGAATCTCTGGAGCCGAGCGGCGGCATTTTCATGGCAAGCTACCACAATGTTATTTTCATCTCGGTCATGATATGTCTGGTGGGATTGCCGTTCTGCCTGTTGCGGGGCAGGGTCGCCGAACCTTCCCGGAACGCTTCGTGAGTTCATAACCGGCGTCGTTCTCTGCCGCGTATTTGCCTGGATATTTCCCGGTAGAGGCTGCTTAAACACGTGCCCGGAGCTGCCGAATATAGCTATTGACAGTCGCGTTGACGGTTGGTATACTAGATTTTTGCGGATATTATGGGGCCATAGCTCAGCTGGGAGAGCGCTTGACTGGCAGTCAAGAGGTCAGGGGTTCGATCCCCCTTGGCTCCACCAAAACTCAGAAACCCCGCCTTGGGCGGGGTTTTCTCTCTTTACCTCGGTACGGCGTTCGGCGGCCCTGTAGTTTAGCCTGCAGTCGAGTCGGCCGTTCACTGCCGCAGGCCTGGATACTCAATCTCCAGGCGCCTGACGTAATTCGTATCAAGTCCCTTTTCGATTGACCGCTGGTAAAGGGCGGCCGCTATGCGGTATTTGCCCAATTTGAGGTAAACATCGCCCAGCTTTTGAAGAACGTCAAAAGTCACGTCCTCCAGGGACGCCGCCCTGGTGAGGCAGTAAACGTACTTATCCTGCTGGCGACGGGTCGCACTGAGGTTAGCCAGGCCCACCCAGGAGCCGAGCGAGAGGCTGTCCAACTCCAGCGACTTGCTCCACATTTTTTCGGCTTCATCGAACTGCCTGAGGTTGTAGTAGGCATACCCCAGATGATTATGAACGAGAGAGCGGAAGGGATTCAATCCCCGGGAGATATTGAGCACTGCCAGGGCGCTGTCGTATTTTTTCAGGTGCAGGTAGCAGGCCCCCAGATTTGTCCAGGCGTTCCAGTACAGGGCGTCGATTGAGACGGTCTGCTTCAGAAGCCGCTGAGCTTCACCAAAACGGCCGCTGTTCATGAGTCCCTGCGCCTGTTCATACATGCCCAGTTGCGGGTACTCTCGCTGCCGCCGGTCGTACTCTATCTCAGCGCTGACGGTGTCTCCCATATCGGAATAGTAATTGATGAGTACGGCCTGGCCGTTGCGGTTTTTGGTCTTGTCAAGTTCGATATGATTCTTAAACTGGACAATAGCCGTTTCGGGCGTCATCTGAGTAGCCACGCGGCCTGACATGGCGACCAGGCCCAGGATAATGGCCAACGTCGCTACCCGGGCATACATTCTGATGTTCTTCTTGTTGTCGATTATGAGATAGAAGCCACCCATGACCAGCGACAGACCCCCAAAAGAGAACAGATCCCAGTCACGGGGCATCCCCAGCCGGGGATCGAAGATGAAAGTCGCCAGCCAGCACGACGACGCCAGCACCGCCAGAAACCTGTAAAGCTTGTTAAACCTGATTTTTCTCCACGGCAGCCGCATGGTCGCTGCCGCCAGAACCAGCAGACCGGGCAGAAGCAATATCAGCATATTAGCATAGTCTGAAATGTGCTTCATGGAGAAAAGAGTATATCCATCGACAGCCGGGACGACGTCGGTCACGGGCAGGAAAGCGAATCGGAAGAAGTAATTGGTCGTGTAAAAACGGTAAAAGACAAGGGCCGCCGCGATTACAACGAGGGAAACAAGGGCCGCCTTAACGGCAGGGCTGATGCGCGAGATGCGCCTCGCGAGCGGTCCGCTACTCAGGATCAGGTATATCGCACTGGGAATGAGAATGGTGCCGAAGACGTGAAAAACGATCGCCAGGGCCAGCGGCAAGACAATGAGCCATCTGCTTAGCTTGTCGTTCAGCGCCAGCAGGCTCGCCAGGCAGTAAATGCCCACCGCGAGAACAAAAAGGGAGTAGTACTCGACATAGCCGAAAAAGAGAAGCATATAGCCGCCCGTGACACACCCCAGCAGGAAAACAAGACGGTCGGTTGCGCCGCTGAAAAGACGTCCGGCTGCGAATGCCGCCGCAGCCACAAATACCATTCCTGAAAAAACGGAAACGACACGGAAACTGGCCAGGGCGGCCTCCATCGGTTCACCCGGGAGGATAGCCTTCAGCCAGATGTGCACGAAATACTCGCCGACCTCGCGATACTTTATCACCGGCTCCGGCTCCGCCAGCGCTGTCAGGGCCGAGTACCCGTCACCCAGAAAATGGGCGCGGTTGGCGAAAATGACGAACAACGCGCCAAAGAAAGCAACCGCAGCCAGCGAGATTGCCAGCCAGCTCCGGTCTTTTCGGACTGCCGGGGCCTCAACGGGATGCGCCTGCAGTCGGTCCCGGCGGACCAGGATCAGCGCCGGGGCAATCAGTGCCGCGACAACTAAAACGGAAAGAGAGATACCGTGCGGCATGTATCCCCAGAGATTCACTCCCCATACCCGGTATTCAGGGAAATAGGCTCCCGCGGCATACGCCGCCAGGGTCAGGTAGTAACATACCAGAGCCGCGACCGGTATGGCGCCGCTGTCCGTCGGGATCGCAGGTTTCTTGTTCATACGGTTTATCTAATCGGCCAGGATTTCGTACTTTTCGACTCGGTCCAGCCGAAAGGTTCGTTCTGCCCGAACCTCCTCGCAGAAGGCGTGCAGGTAGTACCGCGTTCCCAGTTGGAATACATTCTTGACATGGATAATACGGCACGTCACCGGCTGGTTGGGTCCCTGGTAATATATTTTGACCGGGCGATTCTCATCCACAACTCTCTGAAGCTCACTGTACTCCGGTGGCAACTCGGCCGACAGTGCCGGTCCGTCTTTCAAGCCGTATGTGACGAACTGCCTCAGCAGATCGTCCCGACTGTCAATCATCGGGAATCTCTCGACGGCGTTGGCAAAAAGCCGGTAGACGAGGTGGGCGTCCTGAAGCGCCCGGTGCTTCTGGGAAGGCGCTATCTCGAACAGGACCGCCAGCGATTCCAGTGAGTATGACTCCAGCCCGGGGAAAAACCGGTGGTAGATGTCCACCGAATCCAGAATTCGATGCCCGGTGAAGTCGATGCCGCTGCGTTCCATTTCGCAGCCGAGGAACGAGATATCGAAAGGGGCATTATGGGCCACCAGAACCGAATTTTCGCCGCAGAAGCTCAGAAACGACTCGAGGACTGACCTGATACCGGGAGCGTTCCTGACGGCATCATCGGTGATTCCGTGAATCCGAATTACTTCATCGGGAATCGGCCGGCCGGGATTGACCAGTTGCTGAAAATCGTCCAGCTCGCCCGCTTCCACAGAGAACTTAACCGCTCCGATCTCCACGACGTGGTTCGTCGGCGCCCACAGGCCGGTCGTCTCGGTGTCGAAGGCGACGAAGGTCTGTCTCTTGAGATATTCCGTAAGGGTTGCTTGCGATGGCATGGGTACAATATGGAGCATCCAAATTCAATTGACAATTCCTTTTTGCAGGCTATCTTTCAGGGGAGAGGTAAAACGATGAGGCGGACGTTACCAAAAGCCAGTCATGTCCGGGTGCAGACCAAGCCCGTTCTTTCGTTTGCCAGCATGTACAACGCGCTGGCCGCTTCCGGGCTTCAGGAAATCTAGCCTCTTTGTGCACATCAGCCCGGCGCCCGGAAATCTGACCCGGGTCGCCACTTTTCAATATATCACATGTCATATGTAACTGGAGAGTAAAAATGGCCATAATCTTGGATGGATCAGGACTCACTATAGAGAAACTGGTAAGAATCGCCAGAGACAACGAGCCGGTCGAGTTGCATCCCGATGCCCTCGAGAGAATGAAAAAATGCCGGGCCATGCTCGAAAAGAAGATCCAGGCCCGCGAAATCATGTACGGGGTCAACACCGGCATCGGCGAGTTTTCGGAAGTCGTCCTGACCGATGAGCAGGTCGAGCAGTTTCAAAAGTACCTGATTTACAACCATTCGGCGGGCATCGGCGATCCGGCGCCTCTCGAATACGTCCGGGGTGCTATGGCCGGACGTGTCAATGTCCATGCCCACGGCAATTCGGGCGTACGCCCGGAAGTTACGCAGACACTGGTGGCCATGCTTAACAGGGGCGTCACTCCCTTTGTCTGCCAGAAAGGCTCGGTCGGCGCCTGCGGTGATTTGGCCCCCATGTCCCAGATTGCGGAGTTGATGATGGGCGAGGGCAGTGCCTACTATAAGGGTGAACTGCTGCCCGGCAAGGAAGCCCTGGACCGCGCCGGTATCCCGGTTCCCGGCCTCAAGGCGCGCGACGGCCTGGCTGTTATTAACGGCTCGAACCTCCTGACCGCCATGAGCGCCATATTTCTTTACGACGCCAACCGCTGGCTCAAGCAGGCCGAGATCGGGGCGGCTATGTCGCTCGAAGCTCTTAAAGCGAACATGAAACCGTATAGCGTCAAGCTCCACGAGGTGCGCGGTTTTCCCGGTGCCGTCAGAACGGCTCTGGCCATCGGCAAAATGATCGCCGGCGGAGACCTGGTTGACGGCAAAATAGCGTGCAAGGTGCAGGATGCCTATTCCATGCGCTCCACGCCCCAGGTGATCGGCGCGGCGCACGATGCCCTTGCTTTCGCCCGTTCCCAGGTCGAGATTGAACTCAACGGCGTGGGCGATAACCCCATTTTCTTCCCGGACGAAAACCTGCAACTGTCGGGCGCCAACTTCCAGGGCAGTCCGGTATCGTTGCCGATGGACATGGCGGGCGCGGCGATTACCATGGTCAGTGTCATGTCCGAAAGGCGCATGAACCGTCTGAACAACCCCGCCCTCAGTGTCGGCTTGCCGCCGTTTTTGACCAAGGGGGCCGGTATGTTCTCCGGGCTGATGCTCAGCCAGTACACGGCGGACGCGCTGATTGTCGAGCAGCGCATACTGTCGGCGCCCGCCTCTATCCAGTCCATACCGGCCGCCGCCGACCAGGAAGATTTTGTCTCGATGGGTATGAACACGGCCATCAAGAACATGCAAATTCTCGATAATGCTTACGGCATCCTCGGTATCGAGATGATGGCGGCGGCGCAGGCTCTTGACTTCCGTGAATACAAATTTGGCAAAGGGACCACCAAAGCAAAGGAAGTCGTGCGTAAGTATGTCGAGTTTTTGGATGTTGACCGGCCGCTATACCCCGACCACACCCGGATGAAAAAGCTAATCCAGTCCGGCGAGATTCTGGAGGAAGTCGAAAAAGCCGTCGGCAGTCTGGGGTAGAACGTCTTTCGAAGATCCCTACCGGGGGATTGCGGGCGTCGAGAGCTGGTCGGCAATCTGGAGGTAGGTGCGCAGGCGGTGTTGCAGGCGTCGGCAGTCGCCGGCGCGTTCGACCTGAATATCGCGCGCCCGTTCTTTGGCGGCAAGCTCCTGCCGCGAGTACAGCAGTGTTTTGACGCCGACGTCCTCGGCGTAGAAGTACTCGTTATCGACGTAGCCGATCTTGTTGAAGATATTGACCGTCGCAAACCCCGGATCATCGTCGGCCACGCGAAACAGATCCCGCCCCCAACTGGCGTGGGTGTAATCATCACCGA
>JAOUEU010000252.1 GCA_029858555.1 Candidatus Zixiibacteriota bacterium | reverse complement strand
CCGTGTTCGGGTGGTCATTGACACCGGTCCGGGTGCTGAGGAAGAAGTAAGCGGAATCGTAGTAGTAGGTCTCATTCCAGAGGCCTTCATAGCCATAAGTGGCCTGAACGCCGCGCTCGGGCTCAAGGCCGCAGCCGAACGGGATCATGATCTGACCCCAGGCAGCTCCGGCTCCCGCGGGAGCAGAGGCCCAGCCGGCGGAGATGCTGGCATCGAAATTGGGTATGTCATCTCCGATATCGTAGTCGTTCATCGAACCCATGTACCAGCCGGTCACGGAATCGCCGTTACGCTCGGTTATGTCCATAACGTCGAGCGTGAAGTTGGCGAGACCAGGAATATCGAGAGCGCCAAAGACTCTCGAGGTGGTCATGAGGCCGATGGTGAGAGTGTCGTCAAGACGACCATCGATCTCCCAGCCATTCTCCCAGGTCCAGCCGTCATCAACGGGCAATTCGCCGGGATCGTAGAAGGACTGTACGGAGTCGATATAAGTACGGCAGACCATGTTACCGGCCACCGGTGTGTAGGTGAAACCATCGCTGGAGTATTCACCCAGGCTGGCCACGGCCGTCAGGTATGGCGCGCAGTCACCATCACACCAGTTCGGATCGGCCTGGAGGGAATGGAAGCCCTCGGCTTCGGTGCCGCCTTGAGTCCAATCCTGAATGTTCATGGCGATGCGGTATTTGCTAACGCCATAAATGTAACCGCCGGCAAAATAAGAGTCGCCATCACCGTCGATTTCGATACCGTTCGGGTCCCATTCACCACCCTGGCCCAGACGGGCGGTGTTGGCCACCCACTGCATATTGGCGCCGCCGACACCGAAATTCATGGTAACGGTGTCGATCAGGCAGCCGCCGACGACCGTCACCCCGATGCGAGGCAGGAGGGTGTCGTCATGCAGTAACTGGTTGTTCAGGAAGAAGTCGGGGTCGTCGGTATCAAAATAGATGCAGAACTGGTGCGCTCCGCGTGTGATGATGGTCTGGTCGACGTAGATGTCGACGTCGCCCGAGTCGAGCGGGGCGATCACGGACGGTACGCTGACGCTGACCAGGAAGTCCAGCGGACCGGCAGCAGCCATCCGGGGGCGGTCTTTCTCACCCGCTACCAGGAACTGGTCAAAGCTGTCGTCGTCGATGCTGCTGGTCTCAAAGTCCCGGGACTTGACACTCAGCAACTGCTTGGCAATCTCGGTAGCCCTATCTATCACCTCCGGTCGCACTGTCGTATTGGTTGCGGTGAAGTCGGGAAATAGAGTTCCCTCAGCGCCGATAGTGTCATAACTGACGCTCCAGATGTTCAGATCGGCGCAACCGGAGTTGTAGAGGATGTTGTCGACTACGATATGGAAATTCGGGTCAGTACCGAACTCGCAGCTGGCCTCGACGCTGTAGGCCTGAATTTCAAGACGGGGTCGGTCCACGCCCTTGGTGAAGTCATACATTTCACCGTGAATATCGGTGGTCACGACATGGACGGTTTCGTCGTCGTCACGGCCAATAGAGGTTCCCATGCCTCTGTTATAGGTCTTGGCCCCGTGGTCGATTCGACGGCGGAAGAGCTCATCACCGGTGTTGGCGTCAAGGCAACTGAAAAAGCCGGCCGACACGTAATCACTATGGGAGTTGTCAAAGGCAAAGATGAGATCGGGCGCGCCAACCTCACAGGTCAGAGCCGCCTGAGCCCAGTACTTGCCGCAATCAGCCACGTTAACGGGTCCGCCGGATACCCAGGATAGATCACCCTGAGGCCGACGGAAAGCCAGCATCTCGTTGCCAAGGGGAGCCCAGAAAAACGTGGCCGCTGTGGGCACGATGACACGCTTGGCGTCAATCAACGGGCTGCTGAACCGGGTGTTCTGTGAAGCGGCCGCAGTGACGAACTCACCGGTTTCGGCGTCGATCTGGTAGAAGACGCCTTCGGCCGGATGGCCACACCCATACAAAGCGGTCTGAGCCCACAATACGTCCAAATCGGCGTCGTAGGCGAATACTGAGTAGAAACCCTCAGCGTGAACGCCAAGCGTATCATGGACAGTGGCATAGATATCGTCGGCCATAAGGTCGCCGTTGACCGTTATAACCGTCCAGAGGATGTCACCGGTGGCGGCGTCAATCTTGTACAGGTCGCCAAGGTTGACTCCGCCGTCAGAATCGAATGTACCATAGTAGAGGTTCTGGCCGTCTGAGGTGCCCGTATTCAGGAGGTTGAGGCCCAGTACCACCGGGTAGTTACCGGCTGTGACCCAACCCGTGAACGGCGTGCCGTCAAGGGCGTTGGTCGCATAAACATAACCGGAAATCGTCGACCAGAAAAGAACATCGGTACCACCGACATTCAGAACAATCAAACCACCATAAGTGGTGTTATAGTTACCGAACTCGGAGGTCCACATGCGGGTTGTCACATCGTACGGCGCGACGAACTCAAAGGCGCTGACGTTACGGGTGGAACCACCAGCAACGAACAGGACGTCCTTGGTGCCGCCGGCACCGTCACCGATAGTGGCGATGGTCGGCGTGCAGCGGCTGGCCGCACCAATACCGTTCGCCGTACCGGTGAGGGTACCCAGCAGAGAACCGTCGGTAAGATCTATTATGCGGTACTCGTCACCGTAAGAGCAGACCACCTTGCCGTCATAAATGATCGGGGCACAGAAGGCGATGCCCTTGCCGGGGGCGTGGTAATGCCAGTTCAAAGTCAGGTCGCAGTAGGCATCACCAACACCAACACCGGAGTGACCGGTACGCGCCTGGTCATGGCCGAAGGTCGGCCAGTCGTCCTCGACCCAGCAGACCGTCTCCTCGACCGGAATCGAGCAGAAGTCACAGCCGATGACCAAGTTCTGGTCGCGCTCCTGCCGGTCACCCATGTCGGTCCAGAGGCCGGTGGTGCCGCGGAGGTAGACCATGCCGTCGTTGATCTCGGGATTGACGTCGCTGGCCGGGAAGTAGATCCAGGTATTGACCAGGTCCGTGGATGCATTCGATACGCCGGCATACCAGTCACCCACGATCTGATAGCCGCCAGGGATTACCACTTCGTTCCACCCGGGATAGTAATTGATATCGCCTCCGTCAAGGGTGTCGGCCCAGGCGATGGTCGAATTGGCCGTTCCAACCTGGATGCTGGAATAGACGGCCACCTCGATCGGCGGCAGGCCGTTGGAACCGTAAGGATCGCCCCACGGCGTGTCATCCCAGAGTTGGAAGCGAATCGTCTGCACCCGGTTAACGTCGGTGCCGACAAACTTCTGAGCCGCTTTCTGGGCAACCGTACCCATATACCAGATATCGGTGATGAGGTTATCCAGGTCGGCGAAGTCCACCATGTTGATGCTCTTGCACTCGGCGAACTCATCAACACAGAAGTATGGCCGGATATAGTAGGCCATGTCGAAGCCTGCCTCAGTCGCCCAGGGCTCCGAGGATGTCATACGGGCCCAGCTGTCACCCGGAGGGGTGAAAAGCACGGAACCACCGGTACCGTCGGTGCAGTAGGGGCCGGGGCAGTAGGCCGGATGTTCGAAGCTGAGCGGCGTCCACATGATGCCTTTGGTATTATCGGCGTCCGGGAACTTGATCGTGATATGGTACATGCCGGACAGGAGCAGGTTGTGAGAGCGGAAATCGATGTAGATGTAGTTCCAGTCGCCGGGGTCCGCCACCAGGTCACCACCGGTCTGCGGGAAGTAATCCGCCCGGGTTCCGGTGAAGGTCTCGGTAGCGATGGGGCCGTAGACTTCGTCGATCTCGCCGGTACCGTCGTCCTTCCAGACCTCCACGACCATGTCGCGGGTTCCCGCGGCCGGCCAGTACTCAGTAGCGTCATCATCAGAGTAGTCAAGGTGATTGACTCTGACAATCGCCAGGGTGTCGGCTACCAGGCTGAATATCTGACCAGCACCGTACCAGACGGAACCATCGCCCCACGCGGGATCAGGCATCTGCCATGACCAGGTATAGTAGGGAGAGGGCAGGGGGTTGATGGAGTAGCAGTCACTGTGCCAGTAGCAGTAATCGACGTAGAAATCGAAGTTACGATCACCGCAACTGAAGGCAGCAGTGCCGCCATACCAGTCCCAGGTGTCTGTTCCGCTATCGTACAGATAGCGGGAGGCTCTGCCGCTTGGCGTCGCCGTACCCGGAATCAGAGCAGATGGGTGGATACAGCCGGGACCACCGTCGTCCGAATAGATGTACAACATGCTGGTGCCGTCACCACCGGAACCTGACAAACTGATGTGGAAAACACCTTCCGGAACTTCCACGGCGCCACCGGAACCGGTGCCGCCCGTGAAGTACATGGGGAAGTAGTCGCCTTCACCATAGTGGATCTCAGCTACAGGAAAAGTCTCCTGGTAGAGCAGGTCGCCGGGAACACCGCCGTTGTCAAGGTAGACTTTGACAACCATGGAGGCCATCCCGGCGGTACTCGTATCGGAGTTCTCATTCGACCTGATCCAGGGCCAGATGCCATAGACTTCACAGACATGGCCGTCTTGTTCGGCCGCGTCAAACCTCATGGCGGTCTCGGTACCCATGGCGCTGCCCGCGAGGCTGTAGATCCAACTCCAGGTAGTGCCCGGGTCCCAGTAGTCTATGAACGGGCAGGAACTGGTGTCCGGGCTTTTGGCCATAGGGAGATTGATGCTGGGCTTGGGAGTACCGGGATCCGTAGCGATGGGAGCAGTGGTCTTCAGAGCGTTCTGATTCGGAGTCAGAGCAGGATCCAGACGGGCTTTATCCGTGATCGGATATGTCTTAACCGGAAGCGGCTTGTCAACCAGGTCCGAGGGTACGTCTGCGATTGCCGTTCCGTTTAAAGTCAACATAAGACCCAAAACGAATACTG
>JAOUEU010000251.1 GCA_029858555.1 Candidatus Zixiibacteriota bacterium | reverse complement strand
CCTCGCCGCCGTTCTATCTTTTGGCCGGCGGCACTGTTTTCGCCGCTTTTTTCCTCGCCACCGAGTATACCACCTCGCCGGTAAACAGGATTCCGATGCTTATCTATGGTTTCCTGGGAGGTGTCCTGCTGATATTGATTCGAGCGTTTTCCGCCTACACCGATGGCATCGTTTTCACCGTTCTACTGATAAATCTCTGCAGCCCGCTTCTGGACCGCATCCGGCCCCGGGTTTACGGAGTGAAGGCGGTGCAAAATGCGTGACATTCTCAGATTGGTGGTCGTTCTCAGCGTGATATGCGGCGTCTCTTCGGCCGCCCTTACTCTCACGAGGCACTCTCTGGCCGAGCGCATAGAAAAACAGAGCGATCTGTACGTGCGGGGGCCGGCATTGGAACGGCTTTTCGCCAGGCCCGCCGGTGACCTGCTCGACAACAAGGTCAAAGTCGACCTCGGCGAACAGCTTTATCCGGCTTTTTATGTCAGGGAGGGCGGTCAAGTAACCGGGCTGGCGCTGGAAGCTCCCGGGACCGGCGGCTACGCCGGCGACATAATTATAATGATCGGGATCGACCTGCCGAACGAGCGGATGCTTGGCATCGAGATCATCCAGCACAGCGAGACCCCCGGTGTGGGCTCGCGCGTGGAGAAGGCCAGTTTCCGCAAACAGTGGGTCGGCCTGCCGATCCTCGAACCCGTGCGGCTCCGCTCCCAGGGAGGACAGATAGACGCTATCAGCGGCGCTACCTATTCCTCGAAGGCGGTCGTCAATGGCACCAACCGGATTATTGAATTAGTCAGTCAACATAAGGATGAAATCCTCGCTGCCATCGAGGCTAAGGAAAACTGAACATCGCCTTGCCTCAGCGGGGCGGACGGTAAAATGAGCTTTAAGAAAATATTATTTCACGGACTGTGGAAGGACCTGCCGCCTTTTCGCCTGGTTCTGGGACTGTGCCCGGCCCTGGCTGTTACTTCATCCGTTGAAAACGGCCTCGGCATGGGACTGGCGGTGATTTTCGTGCTCGTCTTTTCCAACATGTTTATTGCCATGCTGCGCAAGTTCATCCCCGACAAGGTGCGGATTGCCTCGTTCATCGTCGTCATCGCCACTCTGGTGGTCATTGTCGAGATGACCATGAAGGCTTTCTTCTTTCCCCTGTCGCAGCAACTGGGCATCTACATCCCCCTGATTGTCGTTAACTGCATAATCCTGGGGCGGGCCGAAGCCTTTGCCTCGCGCAACCCCGTGCTGCTGTCCATGGTGGATGGCCTGAGCGTCGGTGTCGGCTTCACGATATCCTTGATCGTCATCAGTTCGGTGCGGGAAGTACTGGGTGCCGGCACCTGGTTTGGCCTGCGGGTGGTCTGGGACGGCTTTGAGCCTTTTCAGTTTATGGTCAGGGCGCCCGGCGCGTTTATCTGCCTGGGAGTTTTCTTGGGCCTTATGAATGCCTACAGCCGCAAGCGCGGCGAGCTGTTTATACAGACTTAGGAGTGAACAATGGATCTGGTCTATCTGGCAATAGCGGCCATCTTTGTTAACAACATTCTACTCGCTCAGTACTTGGGAAACTGCCCTTTTTGCGGTGTGTCCAAAAAGCTCAACACGGCCGTCGGTATGGGGGCCGCGGTCATTTTCGTGGTGACGCTGGCGTCCATTTTTACCTGGATGGCCTCCCGCTACATCCTCGTGCCCTATAACATGGAATTTATCCAGACACTGGTTTTCATTCTTATTATCGCGGCGCTGGTTCAGTTCGTCGAGATTTTCCTCAAGAAGCAGAGTAAGAGTCTTTACAATGCGCTGGGCATATACCTGCCCCTGATTACCACCAACTGCGCCGTCATGGGTATCGCCCTGCTGAATATCAAGCACGAGTTTGGCTTTATTGACATGGTTGTCTTCTCCGTCGCCAGCGCCAGCGGTTTTGCCCTGGCCATTGTTCTGTTCGCCGGCATAAGGGAACGGATGCTTATTTCACCGGTGCCGCGCGCGATGCGCGGAACCGCTATTGCCCTGGTGACGGCCGGGATCATGTCCCTGGCGTTTTTGGGTTTCGTCGGTATGGTTGACTGAAGGAAGGTAGATTAAGATTATGTGGATGCCGGTTTTCGTGTTGGCGGGCATTGGTTTCATTGCCGCCGTGGGCCTGGGGATTGCGGCGAGAATATTCTTCGTTAAAGAAGATGTCCGCATCAAGGGAGTCATGGATATTCTCCCCGGCGCCAACTGCGGCGGCTGCGGCTATGCCGGCTGTGCCGCCTGCGCCGAGGCCATCGTCAAGGAAGAAGCTGAAACCAACGCCTGCGTGGTCGGCCAGACCGAGGTGTCCTTCCAAGTGGCGGAATACCTGGGCATGAAACCCAAGGACACCGAGCCGCATGTCGCCTGCCCGGAGTGCCAGGGCGGCACCAGAGCTTCGAGAAAGTACGATTACTCGGGTTTTGACGATTGCCGGGCGGCCATGCTCTACTACCATGGCCCGGTGGCCTGCCAGCACGGGTGCATCGGCCTCGGGACATGTGTCAGGAGCTGCAAGTTCGGCGTTATTACCATGGGGGAAAACCAGCTGCCGCAGTTCAATCCCAACCTCTGTGTCGGTTGCGGCGAGTGTGTGCGCGCCTGCCCCAAGGGGATTATATCCCTCATATCGGAAAAGGCCAAAATCCTTCATTGGAATCAATATACTGAATGCCTTGCTCCCTGCCGCCAGAAGTGCCCGGCTCAGATAAATATCCCCAAGTATATCCAGCACATCAAAAACGGCGAATTCGCCGATGCTCTTCTGACCATCAAAGAATGCAACCCGATGCCGCTCAGCACCGGCCGGGTCTGCCCGGAGCCCTGCAACCTGGCCTGCCGGCGCACCCTTAACGATGAACCGGTCGCAATCAATTATCTCAAACGCTTTTCAGCCGACTGGGAGTACCATTCCGGGCGGCGGCTTCATGTTCCGGTGGCCTCCGATACCGGCCAAAAAGTGGCTGTCATCGGCGGCGGTCCGGCCGGTCTCTCGGCGGCCTACTACCTGCGACGTCTCGGCCATCAGGTCTCGATCTTTGAGAAACTGCCCGCTCTCGGCGGTATGCTCCGCTATGGGATTCCCGAGTACCGCCTCCCCAAGAAGATCCTCGATTGGGAGATCGAAGGCATCCTCGAGTTGGGCATTACGGCTACCTGCGATGTCGAGTTCGGCAAAGACTTCACCATGGACTTTCTGCGTGCCGAGGGCTTCGGCGCCATCTTCCTGGCCGTCGGCGCATGGAACGAGCATGAACTGAAAATCGAAGGCAACGACCTGCAAGGCGTTTTCAGCGGTATTGCTTTCCTCGAAAAATTTCATCGCGGAGAGAAAATTCACCTGGGCGAGCACATCATTGTCATCGGCGGCGGCAACACCGCCATCGATTGCGCCCGCAGTTCTCTCCGACTCGGGGCCAAGAGCGTGGCGATTGTCTATCGTCGCTCACGCGATGAAATGCCGGCCAATCCGGCGGAGATCGTCGCGGCCGAGGAAGAACATATCGAGTTTCGTTTCCTGTGCGCGCCCAACAGAATTTTCGGCAGCAACGGTGCCGTGGCGGGCCTGGAGGTTCAAGGTATGAAGCTCGGCGAGCCCGACCCCAGCGGGCGCAGAAGACCCGTGCCGATCGACGGCGCCATCGACAGCATGGACTGCGATATGATAATCGAAGCCGTCGGTCAGTACCCCGACCTGGAATTCCTCAAGGCGGATGGCTCACCCCACCTGCAGACCACCAAGTGGAATACCATTGATGCCCGGGAAGATACCCTGCAGACCGATGTGCCCTATATCTTCACCGGCGGTGACTGTTTCACCGGACCCGGGCTCATGGTCGAGGCCATCGCCGCCGGCCGCTATGCCGCCCGTTCCATCCACTACTATCTGATGGAAGGTGAGATTCCGCCCATTGAAGACCGCCAGAAAAAGTTTATCGAAGAATCTTTACACCAGTCAATAATCGGCGTGACCTCAAAACCGCGCGTCCATGAACCGCTGGTTACCCTTGAAGACCGCCTCGGTACCTTCAAGGAAGTTGAAGGGACCATCGATGAGGAGGATGCCCGGTACGAGTCGACGCGCTGTCTGCGATGCGGTATATATTGCTACGACCAGGATATGGAGAAACTCGCGGAGCGGGAGCTACAATCCGGCGCGACCGTGTGAAGGTTAATCGAAAGTATCGTGAATGACGGCCGCGAAGCCACAGGCGATTCGGCGGCGGGTTGTCTCGGCGAGGGCGGCACCGTTCTTTGGGAAAGCAGTTTGCATGTGCTCGTTATCATATCTTTAATAGTGGGACGCAATCATGGATGTCAATCTACCTGGAATAGTGGTTACCGGGGCCTCCGGTTTCATCGGACGTAATTTCCTGGAGGCCGTGGCCGACAGATACCGCTTGTTCTGTATGGCGCGGCGCTCTCAGAAGGAAGCCGGGATTCCCAAGCACGATAACATCAACTGGACGCAAGTGGACATTGCCAGGCGGGACACACTCCGCGAAGTAGTGCGCTGCATAAAAACCAACGGTGGCGCCGACTATGTCATCCACCTGGCGGGGTACTACGACTTCGGCAACAAGGATAATCCTGAGTACGAGCGGACCAACGTCAACGGAACGCGTAACGTTTTGAAGCTGGCCGAGCAAATCGGCACCAGGCGCTTTCTCTTTGCCAGCTCGCTGGCCGCCTGCAGGTTCCCGTCCAGGGACAACGTCGTCAACGAGGACAGCGTCCCTGATGCCGAGTTTCCCTACGCGCGGAGCAAGCGGCTGGGAGAACAAATGATGCGCGAGTACACCGAATGGTTTCCATGCGCCGTTATCCGGCTTGCCGCCGTCTACAGCGATTGGTGCG
>JAOUEU010000249.1 GCA_029858555.1 Candidatus Zixiibacteriota bacterium | reverse complement strand
CTCGTGCCGCTGGTCTGGCTGACCCAGGTACCTCCGCCATCCGTGGTGCGAAGGATCGTCCCATTCGATCCTACCGCCGTGCCCGTATTCGCGTCGGTGAAGGAAACGCCAGAAAGCCCCTCGTCCGTGCCGCTTGTCTGACTGACCCAGGTGAGCCCGCCGTCCGTCGTCCGAAGGATAGTGCCGTTACTGCCCACTGCCGTGCCGGTATTGGCATCGGTGAATGAAACTCCTTCAAGCCATTGCGTCGTGCCGCCGGTCTGGCTGACCCAGGTATCTCCGCCATCCGTCGTTCGAAGGATAGTGCCCCACAACCCAACCGCCGTGCCTGTGTTGGCGTTTGTGAAGCAGATGGCGCGGATCAGGTTGTCCGTGCCGCTTGTCTGACTGACCCAGGTGAGCCCGCCGTCCGTCGTCCGAAGGATCGTACCGTTATGTCCCACCGCTGTGCCCACATTTGCGTCGGTGAAGAAAACGTCATAAAGCGGATCGTTCGTGCCGCTGGTCTGGTTCACCCAGGTGGCCCCACCGTTCGTCGTCCGGAGAATCGTGCCACTGTCTCCCACCGCCGTGCCCGTATTGGCGTCAATGAATGAAACTCCGTAGAGGCGTTCCGTTGTGCCGCTCGTCTGGCTGATCCACGTGGTCCCGCCGTCCGTTGTTCGAAGAATAGTACCCTTTTCTCCCACTGCCGTCGCCGTATTCGCGTCGGTGAATGAGACACCGGAGAGGTGCTCCGCCGTGCCGCTTGTCTGGCCGGCCCAGGTGACGCCGCCGTTCGTTGTTCGAAGAATGGTGCCCCGGTCTCCCACCGCCGTGGCCGTATTGGCGTCGGTGAGGGAAATGCCGATGAGCAACTGCGTTGTGCCACTGCTCTGGCTGACCCAGGTGCCGCCGCCGTCTGTCGTCCGAAGGATAGTGCCGGAATCTCCCACCGCCGTGCCCGTATTCACGTCGGTGAAGGAAACGCCGAAGAGATATCTATCCGTGCCGCTCGTCTGGCTGACCCATGTGACGCCACCGTCGGTCGTTCGCAGGATAGTGCCCAACCACCCCACCGCCGTGCCTGTGTCGGCGTTTGTGAAGCAGACGGCCCAGACCAGGATGTCCGTGCCGCTGGTCTGGCTGACCCAGGTGGCCCCGCCATCCGTCGTCCGCAGGATGGTGCCTTGACCTCCTACCGCCGTGCCCGTATCCACGTCGGTAAAGGAAACGCCATAGAGAGTGCTGTTCGTGCCGCTGGTCTGGCTGATCCAGGTGGCCCCGCCGTTCGTCGTTCGGAGAATCGTGCCCCAGTCTCCCACCGCCGTGCCCGTGTTGCGGTCGGTGAAGCAAACGTCACAGAGTCTGTAACTCGTGCCGCTTGTCTGGCTGACCCAGGTGACGCCGCCGTTCGTGGTGCGCAGGATCGTGCCGTAATTGCCCACTGCTGTTCCCGTATTCGCGTCCGTGAAGGAAACACCTAAAAGCCCGTTCCCCTGGGGCAACGGGTTCTGCCACACCCATCCTGTCAGTTTCGGCGGCGTTGGGCCGGACGGACTATCACTCGAACAGGCGACCAGCAGTATCACGCCAAGTGATACGATCGCCATGAGAGCCAGCGAACAGAGAAATTTCTTCTGATACATGGGTTCTTCTCCTCAGCTTGTTTGATGGATTGTGCGTTGGCAGCATGCTGAATCCCCCATGGTCTCAATGATGAATGATCGGTATTTCTACCGGCTGATAGCGGTTTAGTGCAGTCACTCATACCGTCAAAGTATGTAAATCGGGCAAAAAAGGCAATCTTTATCATGATTTAAATTCCCACAATGGGGGAGATCAAAAGTGAAAGTGGTACTTCCAAGACGAGCTTCCGCAACCACGAATGTCGGGTGAAGTGATTCGGACAGCTTTACTTTTGACCGTAACCAGCCCGCCCCGACCTTCACATTACCGGAGCCGATATGAATCGTGCGGTCAGGAATCCCGTCCTGACCGCACCAAAACCAATTCGCCTGCCCTCAGTTTCCGGCTGTCCCGCGAAGTATTGTGCCGCACACCCCCACCGCTGTGGCCGTATTTGCGGAGCAGCATGAAATCGCGTAAAGCCCTTGAATCGTGCCGCTCGTTTGCCTGACCCAGGTATCTCCGCCATCCGTCGTTCGAAGGATCGTGCCACCAATCCCTACCGCCGTTCCTGTGTTGCGGTCGGTGAAGCAAACCGCCTCGAGCCAGTTGTCCGTGCCGCTGGCTTGGCTGACCCATGTGTCTCCGCCATCCATCGTTCGATGGATAGTACCGGCGGCTCCGACCACCGTGCCCGTGTTGGCGTCCGTGAAGCAGACGTCCAGGAGAGCATCGCTCGTGCCGCTCGTCTGGCTGAGCCACGTGAGCCCCCCATTGGTTGTTCGACGGATAATGCCGTCAACTCCCACCACGGTGCCGGTATTCACATCGGTGAAGCAAACGCCTATGAGCGCGTCCGTTATGCCGCTTGTCTGACTGACCCACGTAGCCCCGCCGTTGGTTGTTCGAAGGATGGTACCGCTGTCCCCCACCGCCGTGCCCGTATTGGCATCCACGAAGCAGACTCCGAAGAGTGCTGCCGTTCTGCCAGTCGTTTGACCGGTCCAGGTGGCCCCGCCGTCCGTTGTTTGAAGGATAGCACCGCCGTCTCCCACGGCGGTGCCCGTGTTCGCGTCCGTGAAAGCAACGCCGAAAAGATATGGGTTCATGGCGCTCGTCTGATCAATCCACGTGGCCCCGCCATCCGTTGTACGAAGAATAATGCCTTCATAGCCGACCGCCGTGCCCGTGCTGGCGTCAGTGAATGAGACTCCGCATAGTGTTTTGGTCGCGCCGCTCGTCTGGCTCGTCCAGGTGGCCCCGCCGTCCGTTGTTCGAAGGATAATGCCTTTGTCGCCCACTGCCGCGCCCGTGTTGGCGTCGGTGAAGGAAACACCCCGGAGATAGCAATACGTTCCGCTCCACTGGCTGGTCCAGGTGGCCCCGCCGTCGGTTGTTCGAAAAATAGCGTTAGCACCCACCGCCGTGCCCGTATTGGCGTCGGTGAAGCACACGTCGCGGAGGTATTCGCAGTACGGGGCGTTCGTCTGACTGGTCCAGGTGACCCCGCCGTCGGTCGTGAGAAGGATAATGCCTGCAGTGCCTAAATATCCAACCGCCGTGCCTTTATTGGCGTCGGTGAAACACACGCCAAGAAGGTTGCCGCTTGTGCCGCTTGTCTGGGGGAGCCAGCTCAGCCCGCCGTTCGTGGTGCGAAGAATAGTGCCATTCTCTCCGACCACCGTACCCGTGTCAGCGTCCGTGAAGGAAACACCGGAGAGGCCGCGATACGTGCCGCTTGTCACGTTGACCCACGTGGCTCCGCCGTTCGTGGTTCGAAGAATAGTGCCAGACTGTCCCACCGCGGTACCCGTATTTGCATCGGTGAAGCAAACGCCGTAGAGCCACATGCCCGTGCCGCTCGACTGGCTGACCCAGTTGGTCCCACCGTTCGTTGTTCGAAGAATAGTGCCTCCACCGCCATCCCATCCCACCGCCGTGCCTGTATTGGCGTCGGTGAAGGAGACTGCGCTGAGATAAGCCGTCGTGCCGCTTTTCTGAACGGTCCATGTAGCCCCGCCGTCCGTGGTTCGGATAATTGTGCCGGCATCACCAACGGCTGTTCCCACATTCGCAGTAACGAAGGAGACGTCGGTGAGATTATTGCCTTGCGGCAATGGATTCTGCCATACCCAGTTCAGCGTCCCCGGCGGTTTCGCAGGTGGCGCCACCGGATTCTCATCCGAACAGCCGACCAGCAAAATCGCCGCAACCGATATGACCGCCACGAGAGCCGGCAAAGGAAGAAATGTCCTCTTATTCATGGGTCCTCCTCCTCAATCTGTTAAAAGAATTGTGTACAGGCAGTGTCCTGAGTCCCTCGCCGTTTCGACACTGCGCTAATCGAATTTTCTGATGCTCTGCGTTGGCGCGATGCAACTACCCTGCTAATCAAGGTACTCAGTGAGGACTAACAGGTCAACGATTTTGTGGCAAAAAGTGTCCGGTAGGAGACAAATCTACACAAAGTAGACCTTCTCATGCAGGCATGCATGTCGCCGAGGTCGTGTGAAGTTGCCCGGACAGCTTTGCTCTTGATGAGAACCGGGCCGCCCGGCTTTCTATATTTCAGGATCGGATGGGAGCGATGTGGTCAGGCTTTGCTTCCTGACCGTACGAAAGTCCGCCTGTGCAACCTCAGTCTCCACCGGTTGTCGTCCGCAGGATCGTGCCGTACATTCCCACCGCCGTGCCTGTATTTGCGTCGCTGCATGAAATCGCGTAAAGCCCTTGATTCGTACCGCTGTTCTGGCTGACCCACGTGGCCCCGCCGTTCGTTGTTCGAAGGATAGTACCCCAGTCTCCCACCGCCGTGCCCGTATTGGCGTCGGTGAAGCAGACCCCAAAAAGACGAACCGTGGTGCCGCTCGTCTGGATGGTCCAGGTGGCGCCGCCGTTCGTTGTTCGAAGGATAGTACCGCTGTATCCCACCGCCGTGCCCGTGCTGGCGTCGGTGAATGAAACAGCGTAGAGACCTTGCACCGTGCCGCTGTTCTGGCTGACCCACGTGGCCCCGCCGTCCGTCGTTCGAAGGATGGTACCGCTGTCCCCTACCGCCGTGCCCGTATTCGCATCGGTGAAGGAAACGCCATCGAGCCGCCTGGTCGTGCCGCTCGTCTGGGGGAGCCAACTTAGCCCGCCGTCCGTTGTTCGGAGGATAGTGCCTGCTTTTCCAACCGCCGTACCCGCATTCGCATCCGTGAAGGAAACGCCATTGAGCCGCCCGGTCGTGCCGCTCGTCTGGCTGGTCCAGGCGGCCCCGCCGTTGGTGGTACGAAGGATAGTGCCAT
>JAOUEU010000250.1 GCA_029858555.1 Candidatus Zixiibacteriota bacterium | reverse complement strand
CCGAATAACCCCACATATTGTCTAGGGAAGCGCGGGATTAAAGCTCCGGGCAGCAAAGTCTTAATTTCCTTTCTTGGAGTCGGAGTCACCTAACCGGGAAACTCCTAAATGTTGTATTGCTACATAATAGTTTGCTTCTGCGCTTTCATTTCCAGTTCGTAGTGTCAGTTAGTCACCTCCTACTATAAGTAACTACAATATGTAGTACAGCTAGTAGTTACAAGTGAAACATAACAATAAAAGGATTGAGGCAGATTAGCTAAGACAATGAAAAAGGCCGAACGGCGATTGAAGCGAGTTTAAGAATGCAATAGATGCACACTACGATGAGGAAGCTAGTTACTCGTCAGCTTCTTCGAGAAAAGAGGTCTTTTGGGCGTCGCAAATCAGAATCGCAAGTTGGCTCTCCGATTCCAGATTGCAACTAGACACACGCTTAGTTTAAAGATAACAAATTCGGTGTAGCTGTCAAGTGGAAAAATGGAAAAATTTTTCCATCTTAACGGATGTTGACTCTCAAGCCGGCCGACACGGTCGAATACGGGATGAAATCCGTCGCTTTTGCTGCTCGGACGGATGTAGCTTAGTTCACATTTCAACCCGGCGTGGTCAAATCCTCAGTGCGGGTGCTTGACAGGTACAGTAGTATTTGAGTTCCTTGTAAGCGTATGCGGTTACACGCGCTTAAAATCTCCAACTTTCGTGTTATAAAATCGGCCCGGATCGAATTTCCGGACCGGGTAATCGGAGTGGTGGGCCCCAACGGGGCGGGGAAATCGTCGATTGTGGAAGCCATCGCGTGGGCCCTTTACGGCAACCAGGCGGCCCGCTCCGGGAAAAACGAGATAAAATCGACCTTTTCGAGCCCCGACGAGACTTGTGAGGTGACGCTGGACTTCAGTGTCAACGAAACCAGGTACCGGGTCATTCGCCGGTTGGTGGGGCGGACGGAGCGGGCGGAGGTAGCCCTCTACCGCGGGGACGCTTCGGAGTCGGTCGGTGTGAACGAGACAAGACGATATGTGGGAGAATTGCTGGGACTGGACTGGCGGGGTTTTCTTACGTCGTTTCTTGCCCGGCAGCAGGAGTTGAACGCCCTGTCGGATTTGCAGCCGTCGAAGCGGAGAGACCACCTGGCGGGCATGCTGGGTATCGAGCGGCTGGATAAAGCGATCCAGAGAGTCAAGGAGGAGGCCCGTCTGAGCGGCGAGAAGGCGATTTTCATCGAGCGGCAACTGGGGGAACTGGGGCAGGTAAAAACGCGGCAGGAGGAACTGACAAAATTGGTGACTGTCCTGGACAAGAAGGCCGGTGAGCGGGGGGAGGCATGGGAAGCGGCCAAAAAGCGACTCAAGGAGGTTTCGGAGAGGTTGCGCGAGATGGCCCAGGCGCGGTCCGACTGGCTCAGGCTGACGACACAGGTTGAGGCCGAGCGCAAGACGAAGGAGAACCTGACCGGTTTGCAGCGGCGCCTGGAGGAGGAGCACCGGGCCTTGGGAGCTCATGAGCAGGAAGTAAAGGCTCTGGACGAGCAGTTGGTCGATTTTGACAAAGTCATGCGGAGGTTGGAGGAATTGAAGGAAGCCCGCAGCAGACAGACCTACCGCGAGGAATTGACCGCCCGGTTGGCCGAAGCAACCCGGGAGCTTGAGGAAACGGCCCAAAAGGCGGCGGATCTGCGGCGGATATCGACCCGGCATGACGCTGTCCTGCGGAGGATACCCGAGGACGTCGAAGAACACAGACGGCAGAGCGAACAGCGGCTCAACCGGGCCAGGGAGGAGTACAGTCATCAGAAGGCGGCGGCGGTGGCCCAGGAGAGAGAGATTGCCCGCCTTGAGAAGCAGTTTGCGTCGATCAATGAGTTTGGCCCGGAGTCGGTGTGCGATCGATGCCTGAGGCCGCTGGGCGACGACCTGGACAAAATCAAGGCTCATCTGAATCAGGAGTTGACACAGCTGGTTCAGGTTCAGGCGGAGCATCGGCAAAAGCTTGATGCCTTGAAGACCTCAGGGGAGAGAGTCAAGGCAGAACATCTCGCCTGGGAGGAAAAGGCCAGAGACCGCTACGAGGCGTCGGTAAAACATGCGAGCGTGGCCGAGGAGTTGCGCACCAGCGAAAAAGCTGTGGCGGGTCTCAGCGGGCAGGTCGACCGATTGCGCAGTCGGATGAGGGAGTTGGTCGAGATTACTTTTGATGAAAAGGATTACACGACCTTGCTGGCAAGGCAGCAGGAGCAGGAGTCGGCCAGATCGCGACGCGATCAGCTTCGGGGCAGCCTGGCACGCCTGCCGGCGGTGAACGAGAATCTTGAGGAAACGCTGGAGAATCTTGCGACGGTCGAGAGAGCCATCGCCGACCTGACGAGCAAGGTGCAGTCGCTGGAATTTTCCGAGGAGCGGTACGGGCAACTGGAGACGTTGCTGCACAGGCTCCAGGAGGACGCGGAGGCGGCGAGGGCAGAGCATGTTGAAGTCAGCAAGGAACGGGATATCAGCCGGGCCGAGCTTGTCAGTAAAGAGGACCAGCTGAAAGCTCTGGAAAAAGGGGCGCTGGAACTGGAGGGTTGTCGGGAGGACCAGTATTATGAAGAGAAACTGGGGACGCTCTTCTCCGAATACCGCAAGCATCTCATTGTCAGAATCAAGCCGACGCTGGCGGAGATATCGAGCGGGTTGATTCGGGAAATGACGGACGACCGCTACGGGCTGGTAGAGCTGGATGACCTGTACAACCTGAGAGTGATGGACAGCGGCCAGTATTTCGACGTGGAGCGTTTCTCGGGCGGCGAGAAAGACCTGGCTAATCTTTGCCTGCGCCTGGCGATTTCGCTGGCCCTTTCGCAGGCGGCGGGCCTGAACCGCTCGTTCATCATACTTGACGAAGTGTTCGGCTCACAGGACACCGGGCGAAGGGAATTGATTGTCAAGGCCCTGAGCAGGCTAAGCCACCGGTTTCCACAGATTCTGCTCATAACGCACATAGAAGAGATAAAGGACCAGGTAGAGGAACTCATAGAGGTGGTGCCGACGAGCTCGGGTTGGTCGGAGATCGTCGTCCAGAACAGTGATGGTTAGGCCCGGACGAAAGACATCGCGAGTTGTCTGGAAGGCGGTCGTGGTGGCGGTTCTTGCTGCCGCGGTGGTCATCTTTCGCCTGACCGGACGGATAGGGCAGGACGTTGGACCGGACGACCGGTTCGTGGTGGTGAGGGTCATCGACGGCGACACGGTCGAGTTGAAAGGGGGCGACATTCTGCGACTGCTGGCAGTCGACGCCCCGGAGAAAGACGACCCGTACTACGAGGAGGCGCGGGAGTTCCTGACCGCCATGACGCTGGGTAAGCCGGTCAGGATAACCTACGGCGGAGGGCGCCGGGACCGCTATGGTCGGCTCCTGGGGTTCTTATATGTAGACGACACGATGGTCAACCAGGCGATACTGGCAAACGGCCTGGGATATCTCTACCTTTTCCGAGAGAACACCGGTCTGCCCGAGATTGCCGGATTGCTGACGGCTCAGAAGGAAGCGATAGCGTCGGGACGAGGGCTGTGGGCGGCGCCGCGATCACCGGAAGATTACTACATCAACAAATCCGGTTCCTTTCGCTTCCATCGTCCGGGATGCCGCTCTATCGGAGAATTGCGGCCGGGCACCTATCGGATCATTGCCACCCGGGAAGAAGCATGCGCCGAGGGTCTGTCTCCCTGCCGCAATTGTCGACCGTGAAATAAAGAGGCATGCAGCTCTCGACCACGTTCGGGACACGTTCATCGTGAATCTGAGAGACGATGCACGGCCATGCCGGGGCCCGAGGGTGTATGTAAGGCAAAAGTCGAAAATTCCGTGTAACGGGTTACCCCGGTGAGACATACAGGGAAATGGGTTCGTTTTGTCGTTTTTTATTTGCGTTCCTCCGTTCTTGTAGTGATTTCGCTCGCTGAACGCACCGGGAGTGGCTCAAAAGCCTGTGAGAGTGTGTCAGCTGACGGTTGGGGCCGGCGTTTTCGCGGTTGGCGGCGCGTTGTTTTTTTGATGTGGGCATAATATATCCTTGACAGAGCAATCCACAAAGGGGGCGGGGGATGGAAAGACCATTGACTTTGTAGGGAAATTGGGGTAATGTGGAGGAGGCCGGGGATTGGATGTGGTACTCTGTAATGCAAGTTAGATGCGAGATGCATAGGTGATTGTGATGGCTAAAGCACCGACAGTCAAGGCTGTGTGCATACAGTGCGGGACCAGCACACGGCATGTCATTCTGCACAAACAAAGTCAGTCATCTTCGTCAGGGTATCCAGAGGGCGTCCAGTTTTGGAAGGAGTACCAGATAATCCAGTGTATGGGCTGTGAGATCATATCGTTCCGAGAGGAGGAGGGAAGTACCGAGTGGTGGGATCCAGTGACGGGTCGCCCGGAAGTTTATGAGACGCTATATCCGAGCAGGACAAAGGGGCGCCTTCCGATGGAAAGACATGACATGCTTCCAGGGAAGGCCAAACGATTATATCTCGAAATACTGAAAGCTTTGAACCACGGCGCGGCCCTATTGGCCGCGCTAGGTATTCGGGCCTTGATCGAGGCCATTTGCATCGACTTCGAATGCACTGGAAGAAACTTAGAAAGCAGAATTGAGACCCTGGTGTCGAAAGGACATCTGGCTCAAAAGCATGCTAAATTCTTACATGCATTACGCTTCATGGGAAACGAGGCGGCTCACGAGATCAATACACCGTCGCCAACGGAACTGACTTCGGCATTGGACATCGTCGAGTCGCTCATGCAGACAATCTACACATTGGACGAGCTCGCCAGTCACCTGAAAAGCAAGCAGGCAAAATCGTAGCCGTTGTGCTCTGGACAGTCATGGAGTAGGGACGGGTTTGAATAAAGAACAA
>JAOUEU010000248.1 GCA_029858555.1 Candidatus Zixiibacteriota bacterium | reverse complement strand
ACCGGTCACCTGCTCAACCATCTTCACGTATTTTTCGAGGTCTTTGTCAATCGCCTTGGGAACTTCAAGGCCATGCTCGTAATAGATCCGGCAGACCTCGGTGGACATGGTAAAACCGGGCGGTACCGGAATCTTGGCCCGACACATCTCGGCCAGATTGGCTCCCTTGCCACCGAGAAGATCGCGCATTTCGGCATTGCCGTCAGCCTTGCCAACAGAAAAGAAATAATAGTACTTATCGGAATGACTCGTCTTTTTCGAAGCCGTCGTTTTACTCTTGGAGGCTGGCTTCCTGACCGCTTCGGAGGTCGTCTTCTTGTGAGCTCTGGGGGCTTTCTTATCTGGGGTTCGTTTGGCCGCGGCAGCTTTTCTGGCAGACATTTTCCCTTCCTTTACTAATTCAAACCAAAGGTACTTGGCGTGAATGTATCTAAAATTGACATTCCAAGCAATAAAAAAGGCGACTGAGCATAAGGTCCGTTCCCAAAACACTCAACCGCCTCAAAGTTTTCCGGGTGAAACAACCTACATGGTAAAGAACCGCTCTCCCTTGATGATCTTCTCGAGCATACGGACGGTTTTCTCCACCGGGGAATGCATAAGATCAGTCGTATTGAAAGTTGACCTGACTACCTCCCGCGGAGCCACAAAATTGGATCGCCCTTTACCGCCGTTCGCTTTTTTCTTGTGAGTCAGATTGTACTGCCGCTGGTACTCCTTGGCTTTCTCCTTGTGCAACTGGTAGTACCGCCGCTGATATTCGCGGCGAGCTTCGGCAGTTGACAGCTTACCCTTCTTTCGTACTTTCTTTTCCTGTTCGGCTCTCTCGGCCCCCGCTCTTACCTTGGCCGGGGTAGACTTTTTGGTTCGAGGCATTCCCTACCTCACTTTCCCTGTTTCTTGAAGTTGCTACCCTTTTCCTCCTGTACAGTGTGAGTGCTGGATATTAAACTGGCTCCTTGTTAGCTCCTCCGACCTCGATAATAGGAAATATTTGCCTGTATGTCAAGAGAAATATTGAGTTCAGGCAAAAAATATTTCCTTTAAGCCAAGACAGAATAATGAGTTAAAATTTTGCGTAAAATGCCGTCGATTACCTCCTTTATTTACCGCAAGTTACAGTGCCAGAATCCCAAACGCATAAGCGATTGTTGCTCAATATACAACAACGGTTCTGACACTCTCCGTACATACACTCGGGAATCCTCCTCGATTTGCATACAGTTGTTATACGCACGTACCCAGATGACGTCTAACATTAAAAATCGTGCCCGGACCAAACGCAGGTGTAGCCCCAAGATACCGTATAATAAAAAATCCCGCTGACAAAAATCAACGGGATTTTTCAGCAAATCCGTCCGGTTAATCAGGTCGTCTTCGATTTGGTCTTATGATACGTTACAAGTTCTCGGACAATGTAGCCGGCTATCAGAAGAACGATCAGCCAGAACACGACCTGAAACCAGGCACTGTAGTTTTCATTGGCGGTATTGAAGGCGTTTTGTATCCAGTTCTGGTCGAGATACTGCACGCGATTGATGAACAGCGAAATTCGCGCCATGACCGTGAAACCGAACGACGCTCCGAAACCGATCATGAGAATCCATATTCCGAAGGTGGCTATTCCCCCGAACACGCCGGTGTGGGCTTTGGAGAAGAAGAAATAAACCAGGGCCGAGATGACACCGGCGAATATCAGCAGTTGCGACAGACCGGAGGCTGTATCCAGAAGGTTGAAATGGCCGTGACCGAGAAAGTTCGCCCAGTCGATTGTGGACATCGTGGCATACAGCTGTTTGTTGACCCGGTTGGCCATCTCCAAGGGGATGGCGATACCCGTCGCGATACCGATATACAGGGCCATCGGCCAGCGCGAAACCCACGAGTAGTTCTTGGAAAAGCGGGTCCACATCATCACACCCAGGAGAGACGGGATGAGGTACCACGGTCGCGACGAATCCAGCCACAAGAAGTACCAGCTGCCGTCGTCAAGCCTCTGGAACAAGTTGGGCTCCAGGCCGTTGTGCCAGAGAATAATCACAAAGTACCCGGCGGATACTCCCACCACGAGGTGCTCTGCGAACTTGTAAAACGGATTATCCTTATACAGGAAGGAGAAAGTCGCCAGTGTCACAAAGGCACCGAAGGTCGTCCATAAGAAAGTCGAGAACTCCATAACTACCTCGCCTCCTGTTGGAATTTCCGTTTACGCCGGTCCATGAAGAAACCGACGTTGCCGACGACAATGAAGACGATTATCACCATGTGGGCATATAACTGAACCCGCATACCGTCCTTGGCCAGACCAGGATTATCGGCCAGTTCCTCGTACTGGGAGGCTCCCAGCAATCCACCCATGATGCCAAAGACCTGCCCCGAGCCCAGAAAAGGATAATATTGCGCCGTCATGACACCGGTCAGGCCCAAAGCCAACGGGAAATTGAACCGGTTCTGACCATAAGATATCCAGTAATCGGTTATATTACCGCCCGATATATCCACCACGCAGGCAACATCGTCATAGTTGTAAACGCCCTGCATCATCGGCAGAGAATCCAGGGGGGAACCATAATAGTCGTTAGGGAACGGCAGGCGGAAATCCTGCCCCATGCCAAGAATCACCAGGGCAAAGTACGGTTTGTAACCGAGGAAACAATAATCCACTCCCCTGACAATCTCCCGCCCCTTGAACAGCTTGCCGTTGTAGGTACGGTCCAGCCGCAGCGAATCGGACAGGTCGCGCAGGGCCTGGTCAGCCATGCCGGGACCGTTCTGAGAAAGAGACGTTATGAGGACTTTCAAGTTCTTGCGCCAGCAATGCTCGACAATAGTGTAGGTCATGGGGTGCAGTTCGGCCATATTGTTCGGGTCGTAATCGATGGCCACCATGACAATTTCGCCGGGCGGCAGACTGTCGATAAAGTCATATATGACTTTTACCTCAGGCTCCATCAGTGTCGGGATCTGGAAGGGGATCACATAAGTAATCACACAGACCAGAACGAGGAAAAGGAAAATCCACCGCCGGTCGAGCTTCATCAATTTGTCAAAGAAATACATAACCGGCCTCCTTATCCTTTCCCCATATAGCCGCGTTCAATGCCCAGAATGACCTTTAGCGCCGTAGAGACGATCCCCAGACCGATGCCGATGACAATCGCGCGCTGGGCCGCCAGATTGGGAACGTTCATAAGCCAGTTGGAAGTTCTGGCAACATAATCACCGAAGATCGGCGAGAGATACGGATTGAAGCGGAGCATCACAATCAGCGCCGCCACCAGAAGCAGTGAGGCCAGAAGGTTGCGGGCCCGGAAAGCGCGGTAGGCGGCCGAGGCAATGAAAAAGGCCAGAAGCGAAAACATGGTCGCCAGGATGGGCATCATGACATGGTCAAAGAAGGCGCGAAACATGGTACTCTGCAAACCCTCCGTACTTCGGAAAAAGAAACCCCAGGCGGGATCGAACACCGCCACCAGAACGGCGACAGCCAGGCACAGCCCCGCCAGCCCCAGATACAGCCCCTTGGCCGATGACGCCACCATGGCCTGTATGATCATTCCGATTGTCAACAGTACCGCCGCCACAAAGACAAAATACCAGCCCCATGATTCCCCGACGGGTGCGGTGAAGCCAAAAATGATCATTACGAACAGCCCGGCCAGGGTGACATAAGAATAACCCCAGTTGGGCTTACGGAACCTGATCTTGTCCGCCGAGACCAGGTACAATGACCATATGCCCAGCGCCAGGGCAAAAATGCCGATTACGAGAATCCAGTCAAGGAGGAACTCATAGACCCATTCGGACGTTTCATGAGGCACGAAGTACTGGAAGATCATGAACAATCCGAATATGAAAACCAAAAATAGAGGAAGTTGTCTTTTCATCAGTCCGTTCCTCCTAATTAGCCACGTGGAATAATTCGGTAAAACCCACCCAGCCGAGATTGGCTGAGACTATCCCGATGATAGCCAAAACAATCACCGCCGCCTTGGCGTAATCCTGCGCTTTCAGGGATCCCAAAAGAATGGGCTCCCGGCCCAGGTAGGCCGAAGCGGCGTACAATTCCTCGCCAATAAGCGTGTAATCGCACGCCACGATGAAAAACGGAATCTGGGCTATCTCGTCGGTTCCGGCGATCTGGATGGAGCCGGCCAACGCCCCGGTCTCGGCCAGCAACAGCGACTCGGCAAAGAACTTGCCCATATAGACGTTGGTCGCCGGCAACTCACGGAGCATGATGCCGTTAACGGCCGCAACGTAAGCAAATTGCGACTGCGTCACGAAGAAAACCGTATCCTCCTTATAGGAGTCGGGACGCCCGGCATCCAGGTATGATGATTTTACCACTTCCTGGGCCACCGTCATCACGATCGGATCGTAGGTCGGCACAATCAGGCCCGTCTGGTATTCGGCGACACGTTTGCCGACCCGTCCCAGTATTGTAAAGGATGCGATGGTCGCCACGTCGGCCGCCGTGCCCAGACCCAGAACGTAAAGAATGGGGCGACCCATCTCGGTGGCTCGGCCGATGGCATCGTCTATGGCTTCAATACCGGCCAGGGGGCGCACATAAAGGTCGGCCCCGCGGCGAGCCCGGGTCACGAAATAGAGGGTCAGGAAACCGAAGATAAGCACCGCATAAAGGACCGGTATCCGCCCGGTATTAAACCACTGACCATAACTCTGTACCGGGCCGACAACCACCGGGACAGATCTCAGGGCGGGATCGGCCGTCACGGCCTCGACACGGAAATAGTAGTCGGTGAAATCGGGCAGGTAATCGCTGCTCTCGCGCTCCTTGGAGCCGACACTCGCATACCGTGTCGTTCCCGCAGGGACCTTGCCCACGGAGCGCCACTCGCCGCCAGCCGGGTACTGCCCATAGGTCTCCGGCAGCCGCTG
>JAOUEU010000247.1 GCA_029858555.1 Candidatus Zixiibacteriota bacterium | reverse complement strand
TCAAGGGACGATTTACTTTCAGCAAGCGTACCGTCCAGATCAAAAACAATTAGCTTTTTCATTGTCCTTCCACCATAAGCTCTTGTGCATTCATTTGGGATTGCCCCACTTCCAGTTCCGGATTTCCGGCAGGTCCTCGCCATATTTGTCGATGTATTGCTTGTGCTCAATCAGTTTGTCCTTTAGCTGCTGCTTCAGATAGATGCCCTTGTCGCGGGTCTGCGGCAGGCGGTCGATAGTATCCATCACGAGGTGGAAGCGGTCCAGATCGTTCATCACCGTCATTTCGAAAGGCGTAGTGATGGTGCCTTCTTCTTTGTAGCCGCGGACATGAAGGTTTTTATGGTTGGTGCGACGGTAGGTCAGCCGGTGGATCAGCCACGGGTAGGCATGGAAGGCGAAGATGACCGGCTTGTCCTTGGTGAAGAGCTCGTCGAAATCCATGTCGCTCAATCCGTGCGGGTGTTCGGTTTGCGGCTCCAGCTTCATGAGGTCCACGACGTTGACCACCCGGATTTTCAGGTCGGGCAGATGCTCTCGCAGAATGGAAACGGCGGCGAGGGTCTCCAGCGTGGGCACGTCGCCGCAGCAGGCCATGACCACGTCGGGCGCAGCGTCCTGGTCGTTGCTCGCCCACAGCCAGATACCGATACCCGCAGTGCAGTGCTTGACGGCAGCGTCCATCGTCAGCCACTGCTGGGCCGGGTGCTTGCCCGCGATCACGACATTGACGTAATGGCGGCTGCGCAGACAGTGGTCCATCACCGACAGCAGGCAGTTAGCATCCGGCGGCAGGTAAACGCGCACGACCTCGGCCTTTTTGTTCACCACGTGGTCGATGAAACCAGGGTCCTGGTGGGTGAAACCGTTGTGGTCCTGGCGCCAGACGTGCGAGGCCAGCAGGTAGTTTAACGAGGCGATCTTCCGTCTCCACGGCATGTGCGCGGTGACCTTCAGCCACTTGGCATGCTGGTTGAACATCGAGTCGACGATGTGGATGAACGCCTCGTAGCAGTTAAAGAGCCCGTGTCGCCCGGTGAGCAGGTAGCCCTCGAGCCAACCTTCGCATTGGTGCTCGCTGAGCATTTCCATCACGCGCCCGGTGGGCGCGAGAAATTCGTCGTTCGGAATGGTCGCGGCGTCCCATTGGCGTTTGGTCACTTCAAAGAGGGCCTCCAGCCCATTGGAGAGCGTCTCGTCAGGGCCAAAGACCCGGAAATTCCTCTGCTCACTGTTCAGCTTCGCCACATCGCGCAGGAAACGCCCAAGCACATGCGTGTCGCCGATGCCGCGCACCCCCGGCGCGGGCACGTCGACCGCGTAGTCGCGGAAATCCGGCATCCGCAGGTCCCGGAGCAACATGCCACCGTTGGCGTGGGGATTTGCGCCCATGCGTCGTTCGCCCTTGGGCGCAAGTTCGGCCAGTTCCGGTTTCAGGCGGCCCTGGTCATCGAAGAGTTCCTCCGGCCGGTAGCTTCTCAGCCAGTCTTCCAACAGCTTGAGGTTTTCGGGATGGGTAGCCGGGTCAGAAAGCGGCACCTGGTGCGACCGGAAGGTGCCTTCAACCTGCAGGCCATCGATCATCTTCGGCCCCATCCAGCCTTTGGGTGAATTGAGAACGATCATCGGCCAGCGCGGACGCGCTAAGTTGCCGTGAACGCGGGCATCCTGCTGGATTTTCTTGATCTGCTTCACCACCTTATCGAGCGTCGCAGCCATGGCCTCATGCATCATCTCCGGCTCGTGACCCTCGACGAAGTAAGGCGCCCATCCGTAACCGCGAAACAACTGTTCCAATTCTTCGCGGGTGATACGGGCAAGGAGAGTCGGGTTGGAAATCTTGTAGCCGTTGAGATGCAGGATCGGCAGCACCGCGCCGTCGGTTACTGGATTGAGAAACTTGTTCGAATGCCATGCGGTGGCAAGCGGACCAGTCTCCGCCTCGCCGTCACCGACAACGCAGGCGACGATGAGATTGGGATTGTCGAACACCGCCCCGAACGAATGGCTGAGCGAATAGCCCAACTCGCCGCCTTCGTGGATTGAGCCCGGGCACTCCGGCGATACGTGGCTTGGAATTCCTCCGGGAAACGAAAACTGAACAAAGAGCTTCCGCAGCCCTGCCTCATCCTGGCTGATATTGGGATAGATCTCGCTGTAAGTGCCCTCGAGATAAGTGTTGCCCACGACGGCCGGGCCGCCGTGCCCGGGGCCGGAGACATAAATCATGTCGAGGTCATATTTTTTGATGACCCGGTTCAAGTGCACATAAATAAAGTTCTGCCCGGGAGTCGTGCCCCAGTGTCCCAGCAGCATGTGCTTCACATCCGCGAGTGTCAGCGGCCGCTTCAGCAGCGGATTGTCGTAGAGATAAATCTGGCCAACCGACAGATAGTTGGCGGCGCGCCAGTAGGCATCCATCTTGTGGAGCAGTTCAGGGGAAAGGGTTTTTGTCTTCATGGTTTTATTCTCCTTTTTCAGCCAAGGCCGAGAACGCGGCAAACCGTCTTGGCTATCATCTGTTCTTCGTCCGTGCGAATGACGCGGACCGCAACCCGGCCAGCTGCTGCGGAAATCACGCCCTCATTCGCCGCATTTTGCTTTTCTTCAAGTTCGATTCCAAGGAATCCCAGCCCCTCGCAAATCCGGGCGCGGATTTCTGGAGCATTCTCACCAATTCCGCCACTGAATACCAATGTTTCCACTCCTCCAAGTGCCGCTGCGAACGCACCGATCCATTTCCTTACCTGGTAACAAAACAGTTCGACCGCCTCGGCCGCCCGCACGTCCTGAGTTTCACGGTCGAGCAAGTCGCGCATGTCTGAACTGGTTTCAGAAATTCCGAGCAGACCGGATTCGTGATTGATGAGATTATTAAACTGTTTGGGTGTCAGATTCTCCGCCCGCATCCAGTACCATACCAGGCCGGGATCTAAATCACCCGGCCGAGTACTCATCGGTAATCCGGAGGTCGGCGTGAATCCCATACTGGTGTCAATGCTTTTGCCGCCATGGACAGCGGTCAAGCTCGCGCCATTACCCAGATGGGCCAGTATCACCCGCCCTTGAGCTGCTTTCGTACCTGCAATACGAATGAGTTCCTCCATCAAATAAGCATAGGACAGGCCGTGGAAACCATATCGTTGGACCCCCGTTGCGTCGAAACGGCGCGGGATAGGCAAAAGCCGGGCCACACGCGGCATAGTACGGTGAAACGCCGTATCAAAGCAAGCTACTTGAGGCAGTTTTGGATAACGTCGCCGTAACACCTCGATCAATTCAACCTCAGCAGGCAGATGATCCGTATCATATGAGATGATGCGGTGTAGTTCATTCAGCAATTCCTGTGTGATAAGTTCAGGGTCCGTGTGTTTCATTCCGAAAACCACTCGATGACCGACACCGCTAATCAAAGAAAAATCAATCTGTTCTTCGAGCCAATCTATAAGGAAATTTGATGCCGACCTGGTATCAGAGGATTCAAGAATGAGACTGCCTTTCTGGTTTCCTGTTGAGTCGCTGAAAGTTAAAATCGTACCTGGCAAACCGATACGGTCAACGCTTCCATGAAAACTTTGTTCCAGTGGTTCGCCTGCCTGATACAATGCAAACTTGATGCTCGATGAGCCGCCATTGATCGTCAGCACGCTAGCGTGAGTCGGTTTTGCGGATGACTGGTTTGTCATTGCGCAACCTCTAAACCAAACGAAGCCAGTTTCGCACACGTGGACTTGTAATCCGTGTGACAAATACCTCGAATTCCCAAGCCTTCCGCTACTTGGACGAACATGAATTTGCGAAACTGAGCCGGAGTAAACTTCCGCTCCTCGTAAAACACCACCCGGCTCAAGTATTCCTCAATAGTGAGCTTGCCCAACTCGTAAGTGTCGAAGGCCTGGTTATGCCGGTTTTCCATCTCTTCCGGATTCAGTTCGAACGCCTTGGCCGCCAGTTTGCGGGACATATGCCCCCATCCGTCAGTGAGCAATACGCCGCCGATATCCAGGAACAATGCTGTAATTGCACTACTCTTTTTCATTCAGCTTCCTTCAGCACAATCGTGCCACCTGAAGTAGCATTAAATACGTGGTTTTTTTGGCATTGGTTCTCCTTATACCACTTTTTTATAGTCGATATATCCGCGTTCCACATTCGTATTGACTAATTGCACGCGGAGTTCTTGGCCGACATCCATGCCTTTAAAACCGCTCTCCAGTCTCCCTTCAATGGACGGATGCAGAAGACGGATCCACGTGCCTTTGTCAGATGCACCGGTTACGATGCCATCTAAGCGTAGGAAAGACGCGCCCGCTCTCTCTTCCCCACCGAAGCCAAGCGAGCCGTTGAACAAACCATCAACGAACCACTTGAAACCGACCGGCACCTCGTAGAGCTTGCGGCCAATCTTCGCCGTGACGAGTTTGGGTATGTTAACCAACATCGATGGTTCGGCAAGTTTTCCTGCGTAATGGTTTACTTCCATTGTTCTTTCTTTAATTACTCTGATGACTTTTTTGTTAAGGTCTCCATCAACTTGTCGAACGGCTCGTTGAATTTTTTGACGCCTTCGTCTTCAAGCTGCCCAGTCACCCTGTCGATACTGATCCTTAGTTCCGGCAATCGTGCCATTATCCAGTTGGCTTCCTTGACATCTTGTTCGAGGCGTGATTTCGGATCGCCGTGATCACGGTAGGCGTCGATGGTTTCAAGCGGGATTGTGTTTACGGTGTCCGGGCCGATTAGCGGTTCGATGTATTTTACATCACTGTAGTCCGGATTTTTGGTGCTTGTGCTGGCCCAGAGCAGCCGCTGTACACGAGCACCCTTATCAGCCAGTTTCTTAAATCTATTACTGCCGAAAATCTCCTTGTAGATTTGATAAGCCGCCTTAGCGCTCGAAATGGCCACTTGTCC